>CAMBOY010000131.1 GCA_945869245.1 Hydrogenophaga intermedia | reverse complement strand
TTTTGGGCCACGGCTGGGGTGGCGAGCAAGGCGGTGGCGGCGGCCACGGCCGTCAAAAGGCCGGTCACGAAGTGGCGTTGGGTCATGGTTTTCTCACTGAAGTCATACAGGGACGGTGTGCCCTTGGGTGGCGGTGTGACCTGCCGCAGACCGGGGAACGGCTTCAATGTATGCGGGTAAACCCTAGAAAAAATTGACCCATATCAATGCCACTTCCGCTTCTGATTGGGATGGACTATCGAAAAAATAGCCTTTGACAATGATTGGTACTTTGGTGGTCGTTCAGTCCCAGCCGCCCGCGCGGCGCAGCACAAAACGCTGGCGCGGGGCGGTGTTGTCGGCGTCGGAGCCGGCGCTCTCGCGGCGTTCGCCTTCAAAGCCCCGTCCGCAGTCCACTGGGTATCCCACCCACACCGCGCTGATGGTCACGCCATCCACCGATTCGTCGAGCACCAGCTCGCCGTCGCTGATGTCGCCCGAGAGCAGATGCACCCGTCCGCTGGGCGCAGTCCACTGGCCGCGCACCGTCTCGGAGTAGTCGGGGTGGCGTTCCAGCCGCAGCGGCGCTTCGGTGTGTTGGCCTTGAGCGGGTTGCAGGATGAGTTGCCATTGCCCATACAGATGGGCGGTGCCAACCTCGGCCTGGCACGGCTGCGGCGTTGGTGGGGTTTTGGCGTGGGCGGAGCCAATGCCCAGGGCGGCCACGAGCAGCCAGGCGAAGAAGCCAAACCTTGGGACACGGCGTGGCGTCATGGCGCCGCCGCCTTGTTCTGCTGCGCCCGCGCAGCGAATTCCGCGCGCAGCGCGCGCAGCTTTTCGCGCGGGTCTTCTTTCACCGTGTGTTGGTCCAGCGCCATTTCGGCGATGAAGCGGCTGGGCAGGCCCGGCACGGTTTCGCGGCCTTTTTTGCGCCGTTTGAGCCAGCTCACCACCAGGGTGCGCTGGGCGCGGGTGATGCCCACATACATCAGTCGGCGCTCTTCTTGCAAGCGTGCGGCCAGGCTCTCGCCACCCAGGTCGCTGGCCTCGCTGTCGAGCTTGAACGGCAGCAGCCCCTCGTTGACGCCGACCAGCATCACATGCGGCCACTCCAGGCCTTTGGAGGCGTGCAGGGTCGAGAGCGTGAGCACGTTTTGGTCCTGCTCGCGGTCCGAGAGTGTGGAGATCAGCGCAATCGTCTGGATGATTTCCAGCAGGGTCGTGGCCCCCACGCTCTGCCGCTTCGCTGGGTCGCTGCGCCCCGAGGGGGCGCCCGCACCTTGGGACGGCCCGGCGGTGCTCGTGCGCTCGTCGGTGTCTTGCGCGCCGGTCTCGTCGCCCACCTGGCCGCCGCAGCGCCCGGCCATCCAGTCGCAGAACTCGTTCACATTGTTCCAGCGCGCGGCCGCGACTTTTTCGCTGTCCTCGTTGTCGTAGAGGTGCTGTTCGTAGCCGATGTCCTTGAGCCAGTCGGTCAGAAACGTGCGCGCCGCTTCATGGCCCAGGGTGTGGCGAGCGCGGTATTCGAGGTCGTTCACACAACGGCCGAACTCGTGCAGGCCGGCAATCGCGCGGGCATTCACAGCGGTGCCGAGCGAATGCGAGAACAGCGCCTCAAACAGGCTCAGCTTGTACTGGGTGGCGAAGTTGCCGAGCTGCTGCAGTGTGGTGTGGCCAATGCCGCGTTTGGGCGTGGTCACCGCGCGCAAAAACGCCGGGTCGTCGTTGTTGTTGACCAGCAGGCGCAGCCAAGCGCACAGATCGCGGATTTCGGCCTTGTCAAAAAAGCTCTGCCCGCCCGAGACCTTGTACGGAATTTGTGCGCGGCGCAGCGCGGTCTCAAACGGCCGGGCCTGGTGGTTGGCGCGGTAGAGGATGGCGAAGTCGCGCCACTCTTTGTGCACGCTGTTGGCGCGCAGGCTCTGGATACGCGCCACCGCGCGTTCGGCCTCGTGGTCTTCGTTGTCGCCTTCAGCCACCCGCACCGGCTCGCCCTCGCCCAGATCGCTCCACAGCGTTTTGGGATAGAGCTTGGGGTTGGGGCCGATCACGTTGTTGGCCGCGCGCAGGATGGCGCTGGTCGAGCGGTAGTTCTGCTCCAGCTTGATGACCTTGAGCTCGGGAAAGTCTTGTGGCAGGCGCTTGAGGTTGTCCAGCGTGGCGCCGCGCCAGCCGTAAATGCTCTGGTCGTCGTCGCCCACGGCGGTGAAACGGGCGCGTTCACCCACCAGAAACTTCAGCAGCTCGTACTGGGTGGCGTTGGTGTCCTGGTATTCGTCCACCAACACATGGCCCATTTTTTTCTGCCACTTCTCGCGCACGGCGGGAAAGTCGCGCAGCAGCTTCAGCGGCAGGGCAATCAGGTCGTCGAAGTCGACCGCCTGGTAGGCGGTGAGCCGTTCTTGGTACAGCGCCATCAGCCGCGCGGTGCTGCGCTCCAGTTCGTCGCGCGCTTGGGCCAGCGCGTCTTCGGCGGTCAGGCCCGCGCCTTTCCAGGCGCTGATGGTCCATTGCCACTGGCGCGCGGTGGCGGTGTCGGTGGTGGTGCCGCAGTCTTTGAGCAAGCTGGTGATGTCGTCGGTATCCAGAATCGAGAACTGGGGCTTGAGCCCGAGCGCCGAGCCATCCTCACGCAGCAGCCGCACGCCCAGGGCGTGGAAGGTGCAGATCAGCACCTTCTTGGCGTCTTTGCCCACCAGTTGGCTGGCGCGTTCGCGCATTTCAGCGGCCGCCTTGTTGGTGAAGGTGATGGCCGCAATGCGCTCGGCCGACAGCCCAGCCTGGATCAGCCGTCCGATTTTGTGGGTGATCACCCGGGTCTTGCCCGAACCGGCGCCAGCCAGCACCAGGCACGGCCCACCGAGGTGGTTGACCGCTTCGAGCTGGGCAAGGTTGAGACCGTGGGACATGCGCTGGGTGGGAGGCCTAAGGGCTGCGAATCATAGCCGCCGCCTATGTCGCCCATGGTCTGTGGCCGCTTGAGGGCGCGGCAGCGCCGCGCTACGCTGCGCTGTATCGCACCACACCAGCGGAGTTCGACATGGCACCTCTTGACACACACGCGGCGCAAGCGTCTTGGCTCGATTGGCTGGCCGCACTGGCCTTGGCGTATTGACACATAGCGGGCCGCTATCGATAGCTTTTATCAAATTGCCTTTGATATTCGATAGCCTAGGTTTAATCTGAAGGCTCTGACTTGCCCAGGAGCCTGCCATGTCCCGATTCATCAGCACCCACGCCTTCACCTTGCAAAAGACGGCCTCGTATTACTGCACCCACATCGTGGTGGCCGCTTTGGTGGCGTATGCGGTCACGGGCGATTGGTGGGCGGCCATCGCCCTGAGTTTGTTGGAGCCCACGGTGCAGACCGTGGTGTACTTCTTTCACGAGCGTGCCTGGCAGCGGGTGGCGCAACGGCGCCAGCACCCCGCCGTGGTGGCTTGATGCGGGTGGGCGCCATCGGCCTGCCGAGTGACGGGTCTGGCGCCTGCCACAATGCGCGCTGTGCTGCACATCCTCACCATCACCTTCCCGTTTTTTGCCCTGGTGCTGGCCGGTTATGTGGCCGCGCGGCGCCAGTGGTTGCCGATTGCGGCGATCCCTGGGCTCAACGGCTTTGTGCTGTTTTTTGCCTTGCCGGCGATGCTGTTTCGTTTCGGCTCCACCACACCCATTGCCCAGTTGCTCGACGCCGCCGTATTCGGCGTGTACCTGCTGTGCGCCTTGGTCATGGTGGGCATTGCGCTGCTCACCACCTTGTCGGCGCGCATCCGCTGGAACGACGCGGCGCTGGGTGCCTTGGTGGCAGCGTTTCCCAACACCGGGTTTATGGGGGTGCCGCTGTTGGCGGCCTTGCTCGGGCCGCAGGCGGTGGGCACGGTGATTGTGCTGATCGTGGTGGACATGGTGATCACCAGTTCCTTGTGTGTGGGGCTGTCGCGGCTGGACAGCCCGGGCGGGGCGCTGGCCGCCGGCCGCAATGCGCTCAAGGGCGCGGCCTCCAATCCCATGCCCTGGGCCATTTTGCTGGGCGCTTTGTTCTCGGCGCTCGATGTGCGCCTGCCCGGCATGGTCGAGAAAACCGTCTGGTTGCTGGCCGATGCGGCCTCCCCCGTGGCGCTGTTCACCATTGGGGCGGTGCTGGCGCGCTCACAGATGCAGGCCAGCCATCCCATGCCGCTGTCCGACTACGTGCCGGTGGCGGCCATGAAGCTGCTGTTGCATCCGGTGCTGGTGCTGCTGGTGGGCACGGCGGCCATGCACCTGGGTGTACCGCTGCAACACGAAGCGCTGGTGGTCATGGTGTTGATCGCCGCGCTGCCGAGCGCCAGCAATGTGTCTTTGTTGGCCGAGCGCTTGGGCGCCGACAACGGACGCATCGCCCGCATTATTCTGGTCACCACCGCGTTGGCGTTTTTTACTTTTTCGGCGGCGGTGGCTTGGCTGACTTGAGCGCCTGTGCCCAGCGCCCGCCCGTTCCGCTGGGAGGGACAACTGGTAAAACACAACGGCCGCCCATTTTTGGCATGACGCCGTTCCTGTGCTGGTGTAATCTGACGGGTTACCCCGACCGGAGTGGGGAATTTCTTTGTTTGGCTTGGGATCACACCATATGAGCAAGCGCATTTTTCTGGGGGTGGCCGCCGCCGCCCTGGTGCTCGGCTGCGGCGCAGCGTGGGCGCAACAGACCACCACCACCGCCACCGCCCCCAAAGGGCGGGTGGTGCTGACGGTCACCGGCAACATCGCCCGCACCAATGCGGGGCAGAGCTACCAGTTCGACATGGCGATGATCGACGCCTTGCCCCGCAGCACCTTCACCACCCGCACCCCGTGGTACGACCGGCCAGTGACCTTTTCAGGCCCCCGGCTGGCCGACGTGATGGCCGCCGTGGGCGCCAAAGGCCTATCGATCCAGGCCACCGCCATCAACGACTACAAGATCACCATTCCCATGAGCGACGCGCTCGAGCATCCGGTGATCATGGCCAACCGCATCGACGGCAAGGCGATTCCGGTGCGCGAGAAGGGCCCTCTTTTTGTGATTTACCCCTTTGACAGCAGCGCCACCTTGCGCAGCTCGGTGTATTACGAGCGCTCTATCTGGCAGCTCAAGGCGATGCACGTCGAATGACACTGGCCGACACCCGACCGCCATCGGTCTGGGTGGCTCCTTTTTTGTGGCTCTTGGTCCTCACCCTGGCGTCGCTGGGGTGGGTGCAGTGGCGCCAGTACCAGCTGCTCTACGACACCTCCAACCGCCAGGTGGACCGCCTGATGTGGCAGGCGGCCGAACTGATGCGCGAACGCGACCGCTTGGCGCAGGCTTTTAGCGAGGCGCTGCAGCCCGGTGCCGCCGTCGACGCCGATCACTTGTCTGAACGCTACGAGGTGTTTGTCAGCCGCATCGACCTGATCGACCGCATTCCCCGGCGCGATCTGCTGGAGTCGTCGCCGGTGTACCGCCACACCATGAGCGCATTGCGCGCGTATGTCGATGTGGCCGACCGCATCATGCTCGACCCCGAATTGATGCAGCGCGAGCCCCAGCGTCTGGCCTTGCTGTTGCCGCCGCTGCAGCCGCTGGAAAACCAGTTGTACGCCTTGACCACCCACGCCTATGCGGCCAGCCAAGGTCTGGTGGTGCAACGCAACAACCAGCTGCGCCAGCAAAGCCATTTGCTGCTGCTGCTGGGGCTGGCGCAGGGCGTGCTGGTGTTGCTCTTGTTGTGGGTGCTGTTGCGCCGCATCCGCCAGCAGGGCGCGCGCAACGCCCATTTGCGGGCCTTGAGTGAGCAACTGACCCAAGCGCGCGACCGCGCCATGGACGCCAACCGCGCCAAAGACGTGTTTTTGGCCACCATGAGCCACGAACTGCGCACGCCGTTCCAAGGGCTGATGGGCATGCTGCAGTTGCTGCGCGACTCGCGGCTCGACCCCCAGCAGCACGACTATCTCGACACCGCTCGGCATTCGGCCAAACACCTGCTGGGTGTGCTCAACGATATCTTGGACATCTCCACCATCGAGACCGGCTCGCTCAAGCTGGTGCTCGCGCCCACGCCCTTGCGTCTGTTGCTCGAGCAGGTCGAGGCCCTGATGCAAGGCGCTGCCCAGGCCAAGGGCCTGCAGCTGCAGATGGACATCGACCCCGAGCTGCCGCCCTGGGTCATGGCCGATGCCAAGCGTCTGCGCCAGGTGTTGTTCAATCTACTGAGCAACGCGATCAAGTTCACCCGCAGTGGGGGTGTGCAAGCGACGATTCGCCGCGACAGCGGACCGGTCGGGCGGCTGCGCATCACCATCCGCGACACGGGCATTGGCATGGACAAAGAGACGGTGGGCAAGCTGTTCACACGCTTTTACCAAGCCGACAGCTCCTTGCGCCGGCGCATCGGTGGCACCGGGTTGGGTCTGGAGATTTCGCGCAATTTGGTGCGTCTGATGGACGGCGATATTGCGGTCGAGAGCCAACTCGGTGTGGGCTCGGTGTTCACGGTCACCCTCACACTGCCACCGGCAGAGGCGCCGCAGCGCCGCCCGCGCGGTCAACGCACCGGCGACACGCCCAGTCTGCGCCTGCTCATGGCCGAGGACAACGCAGTCAACCGCAAGGTCATGATGATCATGATGGACCGTTTGGGCCACCAGGTGAGCTTTTGCGAGAACGGCCGCGACGCCTTGGCGCGCTTGCAAGACGGCTCGGTGTTCGACGCCGTGCTGATGGACTACCACATGCCGGTGCTCGACGGCCTGGCCACCACCGAGGCGATTCGCCGCTTGCCACCGCCGCTGCGTCACATCCCGGTGATCATGGTGACCGCCGATGTGCTCAACGACACCCGGGCCAGGGCCAAAGCCGTGGGCGTGACCGAGTTCGTCACCAAGCCGCTGCAGCCCGAAGACCTGCAACGCGCCTTCAAGCGCTGCGGCTTGCTGCCCAGCTTTGCCGACTCGGGCATGAGCGTGTTGGGCAGTTTGTAAGCCCGGGCTTCAGATCGCCAGCGGGTCCACGTCGACCGCAAACCGAATCAGGCCCTTGGCCTCGGGTGCGCTGCGCGCTTGCAGCAGCAGCGGCTGCCAAGCCGCCAAAAACCGCTGCAGCGCTGGGCGCGACGCGCATTCCACCAGCAGCTGCGCGCGCTCCACATTGGCCACCCGCGCAATCGGTGTGGGCACCGCTGGGTACAGCGCCACGCCCTCGACCTCGGGCAGCTCGCTGGCCCAATGGGCGGCGGTGTTCAAAAAAGCTTGTGCCGCCGCTTGGCTGCGGGCGTCGGCGCGCACCAGGGCCTGGGCGCCAAAGGGTGGCATGCCGGCGGCCTCGCGCTCGGCCAGTTCGGCGGCGGCAAAGCCGGGGTAGTCGTGGGCGCGCAGCGCCGCAAACAGGGGGTGTTGCGGGTGCCAGGTCTGCACCCACATTTCGCTGTGCTCGGCGCGCTGGCTGTCGCGCCCGGCGCGGCCAGAGGCTTGCATCAGCAGCGCAAACAGGCGCTCGGGCGCGCGGTAATCGCTGGCAAACAGCGCCGCGTCGGCGTTGACGCTGGCCACCAAGGTGATGCGCCGAAAATCGTGCCCCTTGGCCACCATTTGGGTGCCCACCAGCACGTCCACCTCGCCGCTGTGCAGCGCCGCCAGTTGCGCCTCCAGCGCTCCTTTGGCCCGTGTGCTGTCGGCGTCCATGCGCGCCACCTTCACTGGTGTGCCGTCGGGCCGGTGCACATCGGCCAGCAGGCCAGCGAGTTGTTCTTCCAATTGTTCGGTGCCACGCCCCACCGGCGCGATGTCCAGATTGCCGCAGTCCGGGCAGGCACGCGGCACCCGGTCGGTCAGGCCGCAGTGGTGGCAGCGCAAAGTGCGGTCCACCTTGTGGAACACCCGGTAGGCGCTGCAGTGCGGGCACTGGCTTTTCCAGTCGCAGGCTCCGCACGACAGCACCGGCGCGTAGCCCCGGCGGTTGAGCAGCACCAGGCTTTGCTCACCGCGCGCCACCCGCGCCTCGATCGCCGCCATCAGCTGCGGCGACAGCACGGTGCCCTTGGTCTGCAGGTTCATGTCGACCAGCCGCAGGCCGGGCAAACCACCCCCGCCGACCCGCGAGGGCATGGCCAGCCGCTGGTAGCGGCCTTGCTCGGCGGCGTGCCAGCTCTCCAGTGAGGGTGTGGCCGAGCCCAGCACCACCTGGCAGCGGCCAATCGCGCCGCTGGCTTGCAGCCGCTCGGTTTCCAGTCGGGCGCGGTAGACCGCCAGATCGCGCGCTGAGTAGCGGGCGCCTTCCTGGCTTTTGTAGCTGGGGTCGTGTTCTTCGTCCACCACGATCAGCCGCAGCTGCGGCAGACTGGCAAAAATCGCCAAGCGGGTGCCCAGCACCACCCGCGAGCGCCCGCTGTGCGCCGCCAGCCACGCCACCAAGCGCTGTGGGGGTGTCATGCCGCTGTGCAGGCAGGCCAGCCCGGCCGGTCCGAGCCAG
>CAMBOY010000130.1 GCA_945869245.1 Hydrogenophaga intermedia | reverse complement strand
CCATGGTGTTGTCGCGCGACATGGGTATTCCGCTGAACAAAATCAAGGCCGAGGCCTTCTCTGACCGCGCACTGCTGGTCAAAGACTGCCCGACCCGTCCGGTGGCCAAGCGCGACGAGTGCAACGCGCCCAACCGCCGCGTGGAAATTGTGGTGAACGGCCGCCGCTGATCGGCGCTGCCGCCGCTTCCCAAGGCCATCCTACGGGGTGGCCTTTTTTGTTTGAGGACTTGCCCATGCAGTTGTTTGTCAACCACCAACACACGCAGCACCAGGGCCGCCAGGAAATGTTCCGCGGCCGTTTGGTGGATTGCCACGAGGTGCCGGCCCGGCTCGACCATGTCGCCGCCGAATGGGAGCGCCGCCAACTAGGGGCCGCACGGGCCCTGAGTGCCAGTCTGGACGACACCCACGCCGCCATCGCCCGGGTGCACAACGGCGCGTATGTGGAGTTTGTGCGCACCGCGTGGGACCAGTGGGTGGCGCTGCACCCCGACAACGCGCAGCGCGACGCCCTGCCCTCGGTCTGGCCGCTGCCCTCGCGCCACGGCTTTCGCACCGACGCACCGCTGCACAATTTCGCCGCCCGCTTGGGCCAATACGCCTTCGACGCGGGCACCCCGCTGATGCAGGGCAGCTGGGCCGCCGCCGAAGAAGGCGCACGCTGCGCCGTGTCGGCGGCCATGGCGGTGGCTGCGGGTGCGCCCAGCGCCTTTGCGCTGACCCGCCCGCCCGGCCACCACGCCGGACCCGACTACATGGGCGGGTACTGCTTTCTGAACAACGCCGCCATCGCCGCCCAGCGCCTGCGCGACCAAGGCTTTTCCCGGGTGGCGGTGGTGGACGTGGACTACCACCACGGCAACGGCACCCAGACCATTTTTTACGAGCGCGGTGATGTGTTCACCCTCTCCATCCACGGCGATCCGCGCACCGAATACCCGTTTTTCCTGGGCCATGCCGACGAAGCGGGCGCCGCCGATGGCGCAGGCAGCAACCTGAACCTGCCACTGCCGCGCGGCACCACATTCGGCACCTGGCACGCCGCGCTGCAGACCGGGCTGGAGCGCGTCATGGCCTGGGCGCCGACCGCGCTGGTGGTGCCGTTGGGTGTGGACACGTTTGCGGGCGACCCGATTTCAGGCTTTGGCCTGCAGAGCCCCGACTACCTGCGCCTGGGTCAGACACTGGCCGACTTGGGCCTGCCGACCGTGTTCACCTTTGAAGGCGGCTACGCGGTGGCCGAGGTGGGCGTCAATGCGGTCAATGTGCTGCAGGGTTTCATGCAGCACCACCGCCTAGGCTGAAGCGCGTCACCCCAACCAACGCGCCCAGGCCGGCGGCTGCTGCGGATGCTTGGTGCGCCAACTGCTGACCGCCAAGCCCCCATCGGCGCTGGCAAAGTGCAACTGCAGCGACAGCCGGCTGGGCCGGCAGCGCTGGGCGATGTCGCTGGCCAGCGCGTCGGCCCACAGCGGCAGGGGCGCGCTGCGGTGCCGCCAGGCCAACACATAGGCCATCAGGCTGCCCGGCGCGATCTGCGGGCCGCTGTAGTCCAATGCCAAGCGTGCCCGCACCCAGCCGCCCTGGCCATCGGGCATGCACAAGCGCTCGGTGAACAGGTGCTCGCTCACCGGTTTGTCGTCCCAGGCCGCTTGCAGCATGTCGGCGCAGGCGGGTGTCGTGGGCGCGTCCACATCCAGCCGGTCCACGCGGGCGTCGGGTGACTCGGGCGTTGGCACAGCGGCGGGGGCCTGCTCGGGTGGGCCCAGACGCACACCGGCTGAACTGCGCGCTGGGCCACTGGCCCACAACAACGTGTGCAGGTGGTTGCGCAGGCCCGCGCGCAGCGCATCGGCGTCTGCAGCCTGGGCGGCCCAGTCGCCGGCCAGCAGCGCAGGTGCATGCGCCGGCTCCAGCGCCCAGGGGCTGTCGACCGGCAAGGTCAGCCACAGCGCCTGGGGCCCCGACCACACGCTGGGCGGACACCACCACAAATCGGCGCCGAGCCAGGGCGCGGTGCCCGCCGCCGCAGCGAGCCGTTCACAGCGACCGCTGGCGCTCATGCCGCTGGCGCGTCGGCCGCGCGGGTGCGCACGATCATGCTCCCGTCGGCCAGGGCATCGGCCCAGCGGCGCGGGAAGGGGCTGCGCACCCGCCCGCCTGCGCTCACACCAGGGTAGCTGCACACCACCCGCTGCTCGGGCGAGGTGTCGTACACCGTCCAGACCAGTGGCTGCCCGTCGGGCACCGCGGTCTGGATCTCGATGATGGCCGCGCCTTCGGCAAAGCCCACATGAAAATCGTCTTGGCGCGGGCCGTGGGGAAAGGGCTTGCCGTCCATAAAACCAAACACCGAGTCGTGCTGCAACAGACTCTCGCGGGCGTAGGGCCAGACCAGTTCGCGCAAAAAAAACTGGTCGGCAAAATGCCGCGACGACACCGGCTTTTTGAGGAATCGCGCCACCAAGTCGCGCATGGGCGGCAGCGCACCGCCGGTGCAGCCCCACAGGCCAGCGAGCAGCAGCTCGGTGTGGGTGGCGGCGTCGCGCATGTGGTGAAAACGCTGGCCGCTGGCGATCCATTCGTCCACCGCACCCACCTCGCGCTCGGTGACCACCGAGTCGGCGTCGCGAAACACCACGCGGTGCAGGCCGGGTGTGTCGTAAGCCAAAAAGCGCCACATGGGCCCCGGCCAGCGTTCTTGCTCGGGTGTGACCCGAAACACCTGGCTGCCCGGCGCGTTCAATCGTTGCAGCACATGCTCGGGCACCGAGCCGTCCACATAAAAGTGGCAGGTCCAGTGCGGATACAGGCGCTCGCGTTCTTGCACATTGAGCACCGCCGATTCGCAGTATTTGGGCGAGTCGCCAAACAGCGCAAAAGCGATGATGTTGTGCTCGCGGGTGGCGTGCGACGGCGCTGGCGGCAGCGGCGTGGGTTCGTGCGGCAACGGGGGCGGTCCGCCAAACTGTTGTTGGCGCAGCCGCAAGGCCTGCAAGCCCCACTTCTGCACCTCATCCCATTGGCCCAGGCCGCCGTGGGCGTGGGCCAAGGCGTCGAGCGTGGCCAAGACAGGCGGGCCCAAGCCCAAGGCCATGTGGGCCTGCTCAATCGCCTCGGCCCAGCGCTCCAGTTTCACCAGACACACCGCCGCATCGCTGCGACCCATGAGCATCTGCGGCGCCACCCGGCAGGCCTGCAGCGCATACTGCAAGGCCTGCTCAAACCGCCCTTGGGCAAAGGCCTGCTTGAACTGCTTGGACAAGCCTTCGAGCAGCAGTTGCTTTTTCTTGAAATCGGCACTGACCTGACCGGGCCTCATTCAAACACCCCTTCGCGCAGCCATTTGGTGGCCACCCATTTGTCGCCCGCCAGCACCGGCGCGCCGCCGTGCAGGCTGCGCGTGGCCGGATGCGGCCGGTCGTAGTTAAAAAACACGGCCCCGCCTTTGCGCGGCGCCACTTCCAGCCCCACATCGGGGAAGGTGGTGCCGCCGCCGGCCTCGGGATCGTTGAGGTAGATCACCAGCGTGCCCACCCGCTGCCCACCGCGCTTCAAAATCGTGGGCGTGCCCGGCTGGTCGGGGTCGAAATAGTCGTAGTGCGGCTTGTATTCGGCGCCCGGTCGGTAATGCAGCACCTGAATGCCTTCGCCGCGCTCCACCGGCCAGTGCACCAGGCGGGCAATGCGGGCCTCAATTGTCTTGAGCAGCGCCGACTCACCCCGGTCAAAAAACATGCCTTGGCTGGTGCGGTCGGCATTCACCTCTTCGCCGCCGGTGGCGGTTTGCACCGTGAGCGAACGCGCCAGCCGAGGGCGAGCGGCGTCGATCAGGGCGTCGCACTCGGCGTCGCTCAGCAGCCCGCCGAGCACCACCACCCGGGGCAGTTGCAGGGTCATCACCACCTCCACCTGGCGGTCGCCAGCGTCCAGCCAGCGCGGCGAACCGGCCAAATCCAGGTCGGGCACCGGCAGTGCCGCAGGCAAGGTCTTGTCCAGATGCTGGCTCAAGGTCTCTTCCATGGCAGCGATGGCCACGTCCTCGTTCCAGCCGGCGGTTTGCATCGCCGCCAGCACGTCTTGCGGGCTGTGCCCAGCCTGCGCCTGGGTCACAATCCATTGCCGCAGTTCGGGGGTGATCGCTTGGGTCATAGACGGCCTCACTGCGGCGTGTCGCGCCGAAACACCAGCCGGTCTGGCTCAGACGCCGCCGGCACATAGGCGTAGCCCTCGGCGTCAAAACCTTGCAGCTGCTCCACCCGCTCCACGCCGTGCTCCACCGCGTAGCGCACCATCAGGCCGCGCGCGCGCTTGGCGGCAAAGCTGATGACCTTGTAGCCCGCGCCCTTGCGCTCTTCAAACACACAGCTCACCACACGCGGCAACAGCGCCTTGCGGTCGACCGACTTGAAATACTCTTCGCTGGCCAGGTTCACCAAGACCGGCGCCTTCTGCGCTTGGGCGCGTTCGTTCAAATAGTCGGCAATCTGCCGGCCCCAGAACTGGTACAAGTTTTTGCCCTTGACGGTGGCCAAGCGGGTGCCCATTTCCAGCCGGTAGGGCTGCATCAGGTCGAGCGGGCGCAACACGCCGTAGAGCCCACTCAAAATGCACAAGCGCTGCTGCAGCCAGTCGAGCTGGGTGGCGCTCAGGCTTTTGGCGTCCAGTCCTTCGTACACATCGCCGTTAAAAGCCAGCACCGCCGGCTTGGCGTTTTTTGCTGTGAACTTCGGTCTCCAGGCTTGGTAGCGCGCCACGTTGAGGCCCGACAAGGTGTCCGACAAATCCATCAGCTCGGCGAGCTGCTGCGGCGATTGGTCGCGCAGCACGTCGATCAACTCGCTGGCCTGCGGCACAAACAGCGGCTGGGTGTGCGTGGGCACATGGGGCGGCGTCTCGTAATCGAGCGCTTTGGCGGGGGAAATGACAAACAGCATCGTGGATAACCCATTCAGACTTCGCTGCAACCAATGGTGCGGCGTCAACGCCTGATTATGGCCAACGATGTCAGGGTCCCCAAGCGCCCTGCCCTAAAATTGACCCCCTTGTTTTGCCACCCCGACGGCCACATGTTCGGCCGTTTTGTTTCTGGTAACCCCCCATGTCCGACACCCTGCAGCAACCTGGCCTCAACAGCCTGTCCAAATCGTTCGAACCCGCCGCGCTGGAGGCCCACTGGGGCCCGTGGTGGGAAGCCCAGGGCGTGGGCACGGCGGGTTACCGGGGCACGGGCGCGGCCAAGGCCGGCCAGCCGGCGTTTGCGATTCAGCTGCCGCCGCCCAATGTGACTGGCACGCTGCACATGGGGCATGCGTTCAACCAGACCATCATGGACAGCTTCACCCGCTACCACCGCATGATGGGCAGCAACACGGTCTGGATTCCCGGCACCGACCATGCCGGCATTGCGACCCAGATCGTGGTCGAGCGCCAACTGCAGGGCTTGGGGCTGAGCCGCCACGACATGGGCCCCACCCCCGCCGAAGCGCGCAAGAACTTTGTCGCCAAGGTCTGGGAGTGGAAAGAACAGTCGGGCAACACCATCACCACCCAGATGCGCCGCATGGGCGACACGGTGGACTGGAGCCGCGAATACTTCACCATGGACGAGAAGCTGTCCAAGGTGGTGACCGACACCTTTGTGCGGCTCTACCGCCAGGGCCTGATTTACCGTGGCAAGCGCCTAGTCAACTGGGACCCGGTGCTGATGAGCGCGGTGAGTGACCTGGAGGTGGAAAGCGAGGAGCGCAATGGCTCGCTCTGGCACATCTCCTACCCCTTGGTGGACGGCAGCGGTGCGCTGACCGTGGCCACCACCCGGCCAGAGACCATGCTCGGCGACGTGGCCGTCATGGTGCACCCCGAGGACGAGCGCTACGCCCACCTGATTGGCCAACTGGTGACCTTGCCGCTGTGCAACCGCCAGATTCCGGTGATCGCCGACGCCTATGTGGACAAAGAGTTCGGCACGGGTGTGGTCAAGGTCACGCCAGCCCACGACCCGAACGACTACGCGGTCGGTCAGCGCCACGGCCTGCCGATGATCTCGGTGCTGAGCCTGTCGGCCCACATCAACGACAACGCGCCCGAGGCCTACCGGGGGCTGGAGCGTTTTGCCGCACGCAAGCAAATCGTGGCCGATTTGGAGGCCTGTGGCGCGCTGGTCGAAACCAAGCCGCACAAACTCATGGTGCCCATCTGCACCCGCACCGGCCAAATCGTCGAGCCCATGCTCACCGACCAGTGGTTTGTGGCCATGAACAAGGTCAGCGACCAGGACCCGACCGGCAAAAGCATCGCGCAAAAAGCCATCGATGCGGTGCAGTCAGGCCAGGTGCGGTTTGTGCCCGAGAACTGGGTCAACACCTACAACCAGTGGATGAACAACATCCAGGACTGGTGCATCAGCCGCCAGCTCTGGTGGGGCCACCAGATTCCGGCCTGGTACGACGAGGACGGCCAGGTGTATGTGGCGCTGAATGAAGCCGACGCCCAAGCCCAGGCCCCGGGCAAGACGCTCACGCGCGACCCCGATGTGCTCGACACCTGGTATTCGAGCGCGCTGGTGCCGTTCTCCACGCTCGGTTGGCCAGAAGCCGCGACCGGCGCCGGGTCCGCCGGCACTCCCAGCGATTACGACCTCTACCTGCCCAGCAGCGTGCTGGTGACCGGCTACGACATCATCTTCTTCTGGGTCGCCCGGATGATCATGATGAGCACCCACTTCACCGGCAAAGTGCCGTTTCGCGACGTCTACATCCACGGCCTGGTGCTCGACGCCCAGGGCAAGAAGATGAGCAAGTCCGAGGGCAATGTGCTGGACCCGGTGGACCTAATCGACGGCATCGACCTGCCTGCGCTGCTGGAGAAGCGCACCCAGGGCCTGCGCCGACCCGAGACCGCTCCCCAGGTGCGCAAGAACACCGAAAAAGAATTCACCGACGGCATTCCGGCCTATGGGGCCGACGCGCTGCGCTTCACCTTTGCCACCCAGGCCAGCCTGGGCCGCAGCATCAACTTCAACAGCAAACGCTGCGAGGGTTACCGCAATTTCTGCAACAAGCTCTGGAACGCGACCCGCTTTGTGCTGATGAACTGCGAGGGCCAGGACTGTGGCCTGAAGGAACACACCAAGGACGAATGCACGGTCGGTGGCCCCATGCACGGTTACTTGAGCTTCAGCCAGGCCGACCGCTGGATCGTCTCGGGCCTGCAGCGGGTCGAAGCCGAGGTGGCCAAGGGCTTTGCCGACTACCGGCTCGACAACGTGGCCAACACGATCTACGACTTTGTCTGGAACGAGTTCTGCGACTGGTACCTGGAAATCGCCAAGGTGCAAATCCAGACTGGTGGCGAGGCGCAGCAACGCGCCACCCGCCGCACTCTGATCCGCACGCTGGAGACCATTCTGCGGCTCGCGCACCCGATCATCCCCTTCATCACCGAGGAACTCTGGCAGAAGGTGGCGCCCGTCGCCGGTCGCCAAGGCTCCTCGGTCAGCATCGCCGCCTACCCAGTGAGTCAACCCGAGCGTATTGACCCCATCGCCGAGGCCCACATGGCCAAGCTCAAGGGTCTGGTGGACGCCTGCCGCAATCTGCGCGGCGAGATGAATGTGTCGCCCGCGCAGCGTCTGCCGCTGTACGTGGTGGGCGACACCGCCTTTATGCAAGACAGCGCACCTGCGCTACAGGCCCTGGCCAAGCTCAGCGAGGTCAAGGTGTTCACCGACGAGGCCAGTTGGGCCCAGGCCGCTGCGGCCGCGCCGGTGGCGGTGGTGGGCAGCGGCGCCGAGCAGGCGCGGCTCTGCCTGTTTGTGGAGGTGGACGTGGCGGCTGAGAAGGCCCGCTTGGCCAAAGAAATCGCCCGTCTGGAGCAAGAGGTCACCAAGGCCCAGGCCAAGCTGGGCAACGAAGCCTTTGTAGCCAAGGCCCCGCCGGCGGTGATCGAGCAAGAAAACAAGCGCGTGGCCGACTTCAGCGCCAATCTGGTGCGTCTGCGCGAACAGCTGGCGCGCCTGGGCTGATCCCACTGCGCCCACAAAAAAACCGACCCGCTTCTGGGGTCGGTTTTTTTTCGTCTGTCGCGATCAGCGGCGCTTGAGCAAGGTGATGTGCTCGCCGTTCAAGCTGTGCTGCTCCAACAGCTCGTTGCCGGTTTGTTTGGCAAAGGCCTGAAAGTCTTTCACCGATCCGGCGTCGGTGGCGACAATCTTCAACACCTGACCGCTGAGCATCTCGGCCAAGGCCTTTTTGGCCTTCAAGATGGGCAGCGGGCAGTTCAGGCCACGGGCGTCAAGTTCTTTGTGGGCGGTGGTGGTCATACGGCGGGAAGCTCCTTGTGGGGGCGGATTTTATCGTCTCCGCCTTGTTGGCGTAAAAAAGGGGCGAACCTTGCGGCCCGCCCCTTGTTTGTCTGCCGCTGTACGTGGTGGGCGACACCGCCTTTATGC
>CAMBOY010000129.1 GCA_945869245.1 Hydrogenophaga intermedia | reverse complement strand
CAGGCGTGCGACTTAAACCACTCATCCATCTCTCCGCGAAGCTTGCGATTGTAGCAGGACTCAGGACGCTTCTTGACCGCGTTTGGGCGCTGCGGGGTCCCAGGCCAGGCCTTGGAGGGTCTGCAAATCGACGTGTTGCAGCGCATGGGCGTGTGTGGCTTCGAGCACCAACGGAGGTGCGACACCGGCTTCGTAGGCTTCTAGCCAACGGCTGACACACAGACACCAGCGATCACCGGCTTTGAGTCCCTGAAAGCGCCATTGCGGACGCGGCGTGACGAGGTCGTTGCCGCGAGCGAGCGAGAACTGCAGGAACGCGTCCGTGACCCGTGCGCACACCACATGGGTTCCGCTGTCTTGCGGCCCGGTGTGGCAGCAGCCGTCGCGAAAAAATCCGGTCAAGGGATCGAATGAACAGGCCTGCAGTGGCCCCCCCAACACATTGAGAGCGTCAATTTGCATGGTGCGTGTCATTGCCGTTGGGTTTGGATCATGGTCATGGCCGAGGTGATCAGTGCGCTGACCTCGGTCATGTTGCTGGGCACCACCAAGGTGGTGTTGGCGTTGGCAGCGAGTCGACCGTAGGCGTCCACCGCCTTTTCCGCCACCTTGAGCTGCACCGCTTGCTCACCGCCGGGTTGGCGGATCGCAGCGGCCACGCGCTCGATGGCTTGTGCGGTCGCATCGGCCACCGCTTTGATGGCTTCGGCCTCGCCTTGGGCTTTGTTGATTTCGGCTTGCTTTTCGCCTTCGGAGCGGGCAATAAACGCTTCGCGCTCGCCTGTGGCGATGTTGATTTGCTCTTGGCGCCGACCTTCCGATGCGGCGATCAAGGCGCGTTTTTCGCGCTCGGCGGTGATCTGCGCCTGCATGGAGCGCAAGATTTCGGCGGGCGGTGTGAGGTCCTTGATCTCGTAGCGCAACACTTTGACACCCCAGTTGAGCGCCGCTTCGTCGATGGCTTGGACCACCTGCGCGTTGATGATGGCGCGCTCTTCAAAGGTTTTGTCGAGTTCGAGCTTGCCGATGACCGAACGCAGCGATGTCTGCGCCAATTGTGTGACCGCCATGATGTAGTTCGACGATCCGTAGCTCGCACGCATTGGGTCGGTGACCTGGAAGTACAGAATGCCGTCGACTTGTAGCTGGGTGTTGTCCCGGGTGATGCACACCTGACTGGGCACATCGAGCGGGATTTCTTTCAGGCTGTGCTTGTAGGCCACCCGCTCAATAAAGGGAATCACAAAACTCAGGCCAGGAGCCAGGGATCGGTCGTATTTGCCCAAGCGTTCGACCACCCAGGCGTTTTGTTGGGGCACCACCTTGACCGCGCGGGTCACAAAGATGATGGCAATAATCAGCAGAACAACAGCGATTTCCATGACAACTCCTTAGATAGGTGTGGTGGCGTCCGCCACCGGTTCGAGCACCAGCCGGTTGCCCTGCAGTTCCACCACGCGGTGCAGGCCGGGTTTGGGTGTCTCGCTGCGGCACATGGCTTGCCACTGCGCACCTCGGTACTTGACTTCGGCCACGCCATTGAACCATGCATCCACCACGATCTGTTCGCCGATATCAAGGTTGACGCTGCGCTGCGCGCGCGCGGTGGGCTGCGCCGAACGCTGGCGCCAGCTGTGCCACAGCAGCACCGCCGCCAGCCCAAGCGCGGCGGCGCATGCCATCTGCGCGCTCAGGCCCAGCCCGGCATGGGCCGCTAAGGCGCCGGCGGCCACACCCAGCGCCAGCATCAACAAATAAAAGGTGCCCGTGATCAGTTCGGCGGCGACCAATACGCCTGCGATCAGCCACCACCAGGTTGCGTTGTCCAAAGGGATCCTCCTTGACGTCGGTAATGCGCCACATTCTGAAGCAAACTCGGTCGCCGTTCACAGAGTGCTTGCGGGTTTTCCTTACACTTGCCGCAGTTTTGGGGGTATCGGGTGTTAAGTGGCCACCTTGGCCCACGGCCCAATTTTGGAGATCCGCATGAAGTTTCGTTTTCCCATCGTCATCATCGATGAGGATTTCCGCTCGGAGAACACCTCTGGCCTGGGCATTCGCGCCTTGGCCCAGGCCATCGAAACCGAGGGTTTTGAGGTGGTTGGTGTCACCAGTTACGGCGACCTCAGCCAATTCGCTCAGCAGCAAAGCCGCGCCAGCGCCTTCATCTTGTCGATCGACGATGAGGAGTTCACCCCAGGCCCCGATCTGGACCCAGCGGTGCTGAATCTGCGCAATTTCATTGAAGAAGTGCGGCGCAAAAACGCCGAGGTGCCGATCTACATCTACGGCGAGACCAAGACCAGCCGGCACTTGCCCAACGACATCCTGCGCGAGTTGCATGGCTTCATTCACATGTTTGAAGACACGCCCGAGTTTGTGGGGCGCCACATCATCCGCGAGGCCAAGAGCTATCTGGAAGGCATTCAACCGCCTTTCTTTAAAGCCTTGCTCGATTACGCCGAAGACGGTTCGTTCTCTTGGCACTGCCCCGGCCACTCCGGTGGGGTGGCGTTTTTGAAGAGCCCCATCGGGCAGATGTACCACCAGTTCTACGGTGAAAACATGCTGCGCGCCGACGTGTGCAACGCGGTGGAAGAGCTGGGCCAGCTGCTCGACCACAACGGCGCCATCGGCGCGTCCGAGCGCAACGCCGCGCGCATCTTCAACGCCGACCATTGCTTCTTTGTGACCAACGGCACCAGCACCAGCAACAAGATGGTGTGGCACCACACGGTGGCACCCGGCGACGTGGTGGTGGTGGACCGCAACTGCCACAAGTCGATTTTGCACAGCATCATCATGACTGGCGCGGTACCCGTGTTCCTCAAGCCAACGCGCAACCATTTCGGCATCATCGGACCGATTCCACAAAGCGAATTTGAGATCGAGTCCATCAAACAAAAAATCCGCGCCAACCCACTGCTCCAGGGTGTGGACGCCGACACGGTGCAGCCGCGCATCCTGACCCTGACCCAGTCGACCTACGACGGTGTGCTCTACAACACCGAGACCATCAAAAACATGCTCGATGGCTACATCGCCAACCTGCATTTTGATGAGGCCTGGCTGCCCCATGCCGGCTTTCATCCGTTCTACGGCACCTTTCACGCCATGGGCAAGAAACGTGGGCGGCCACAGAAATCGGTGGTCTACGCAACCCAATCGATTCACAAGCTGTTGGCTGGCATCAGCCAGGCCAGCCACGTGCTGGTGCAAGACTCGCAGGAAACCAAGCTGGACCGCCACCTCTTCAACGAGGCCTACCTGATGCACACCAGCACCAGCCCGCAGTACAGCATCATCGCCAGTTGTGATGTGGCGGCCGCCATGATGGAGCCCCCGGGCGGCACCGCGCTGGTGGAGGAGAGCATTGCCGAAGCGCTGGATTTCCGCCGCGCTATGCGCAAAGTCGAGGCCGACTTTGGCAAGGACGACTGGTGGTTCCAAGTGTGGGGGCCAGACGCTTTGGCCGACGAAGGCGTGGGCTTTGCCAAAGACTGGGTGCTCAACCGAACCGACTCCGACGGCGTGCAGACCCTTGACGGTGAGGACTCGTGGCACGGCTTTGGCGACATGGCGCCAGGCTTTAACATGCTCGACCCGATCAAGGCGACCATTGTGACGCCGGGCTTGAACCTCAAGGGCGACTTTGCTGAGTCGGGCATCCCGGCGTCGATCGTCACCAAATTTTTGGTCGAGCACGGCGTGGTGGTGGAGAAAACCGGGCTCTACAGCTTCTTCATCATGTTCACCATCGGTATCACCAAAGGCCGCTGGAACACGCTGCTGACCGCATTGCAGCAGTTCAAAGACGATTACGGCCGCAACCAGCCGATGTGGCGCATCATGCCGGAGTTCTGCGCCAAGCACCCCCGCTACGAGCACATGGGCTTGCGCGATCTGTGTCAGCACGTGCATTCGTTCTACGCCAAATACGATGTGGCCCGCCTGACCACCGACATGTATTTGAGCGACCTGCAACCAGCCATGAAGCCGAGCGACGCCTTCGCCAAAATTGCGCAGCGCGCCACCGAGCGGGTGGCGATTGACGCCTTGGAAGGTCGCATCACCACCAGCTTGGTGACACCGTACCCGCCTGGCATTCCACTACTGATCCCGGGTGAGGTGTTCAACAAAAAGATCGTCGATTACCTCAAGTTCAACCGCACATTCGCGCGCGAATGCCCCGGGTTTGAGACCGACATCCATGGCCTGGTGCAAGAAACCATCGATGGCACGGTTCATTATTTCGCCGATTGTGTGCGTGCGTAAGCCGTGCGCAGGGTGGTGTTGGCCACTGCAAATGTTAGAGTTGGTTAGTTTCTTCTGATGTAGGCGTCGATGCCGACCGCACCTCTTGACGAGTCTGTTGCCCCCCCTGCGGCGCCCTTGGTGCACCGCTTGAGCGGTGCGCGCGGTGGCGAGAAGGAAACCCTGTTTTTCTCGCTGCTGCTCATCCTGTCGCTGGCGTATGCGGGGTTTGCGCTGGCCAGCGTCTGGTTGGGCTTTGGCGGCGGTGCGGCGCTGAGCGCGTTGGCCTTGGTGCTCACGGGGGCCTTGGCGCTGGCGCGGCGAACGGGGGCATCTGTGCGCTCGCTCAGCGTGGGCATGCAAGGGGTGCTGCTGGTGCACGCAGCGGCGCTGGCGTGGTTGACTGGCGGCATTTATTCGCCGGCCTTGGGCTGGCTGGCCTTGGCTCCTTTTCCTGCCGTGTTGCTGCGCTCCATCCGCTCGAGTGTGGTTTGGCTCGGTGCGGTATGCGCCATTTTGTTGTTGCTCTACGCGCACGCTTGGTTGGGCGGCGTGAGTGAGTTGGCGCTGGACCCCAGCCATCTGATGCATTGGCACATGGGCATGGCGGTGCTGATTTTGGTGGCGCAGATCGTCATGCTGTACCGCTTTCAAGCGCTGCGGCGCCGGCGTCTGGTGCAGCTGTACCAACGCAACCGCCAATTGCAAGCCACCCGCCGCGACCTCAAAGCCAGCCAGAAACACAAAGACCGCTTCGTCGCCGCCGTCAGCCACGAGTTGCGCACGCCCATGACCGCCATCTTGGGTTTGGCCGATGTGATTGAGCAAAGCGAGGGCTTGAGCACCGACACGCGCGAAAAAATCCGGGGTATCCAGCGCTCGGCCACCCATTTGCTGGCCACCATCAACGACTTGCTCGATTACTCACAAATGGAGGCGGGCAAGCTGCAGATCCACCCCCACGTAGTGGACTTGCACGCCACCGCCGCGGCGGCGTTCAATCTGCTGAAACACCGGGCGGTGCAAAAACACATCGATTGCCGCTTGCACATCGCCGCCGACGTGCCGCAGTGGGTGCGGCTGGACGATCACCGCTTGACCCAGGTGCTGGTGAATCTGTTGGGCAATTCGGTCAAGTTCACCGCCCAAGGCTTTATCGAATTGCGTTGCTTGGTCAGCGCCACCAACGGCCAGGGCGACGGCGAGAGTGTTGATCTGGTGTTTGAGATCGAGGATTCGGGCGCTGGCATGGAGCCCGAGCAGTTGGAGCGCTTGTTCTGTGACTACGCCCAAGCCAACGTCTCCATCGCCCGCCAATACGGCGGCAACGGGCTGGGTTTGTCCATCAGCCGCGGCCTGGTGCTGGCCATGCGCGGTCAGATTGCGGTGCGCAGCCAGCCGGGTGTGGGCACCTGCTTTACCGTGCAGTTGCCCACCACACGCTGCGCCGCACCGGTCTCGGAGTTGGTGTCCGATCCGATCGAGCGGCCGGAGCTGCGCATGCGTGTGCTGCTGGCCGAAGACGAGCCAATCAACCGGCAGGTGGCTCAGCTGATCATCAAAAAATCGCTGCCGCAGGTCACCATCGACGAGGCGGTCAATGGCGTCCAAGCGGTACACATGGCGCAAGACAAGCACTACGATCTGGTGTTGATGGACTTGGTCATGCCCGAGCTCGGTGGCTTGGCGGCCGCTGAGGCGATCCGACAGTTGCCACAGCCCGAGCGCAGCCAAGTCCCCATCGTGGCGTTGACCGCACACACCGACCGCGACATTTGGGAGCAATGCCGCAGCGTGGGCATGAACGGCATTCTGCTCAAGCCGTACGACCGCGCCAAGTTGCTGGCGGCCATCGTGCAACACGCCCCTGTGAAGCCCCAGTCATGATCCGTTCACACCTGTCCACACACCTAAGTTGGCTCTGTTGTTTGGTCGCTGTGTCTGCGCTGGGTCTGGCGCGCGCGCAAGCGCCGGTAGACCCCTTGGATACGCTGGTGTTCTGTGCCAACTTGCCGCCAGACGCCAGTGCGGAGCAGACCGACAACTGCATCGACGCGGCCGCCCCTGCCATAGGCGACATCGACCCGGAGTGGCGCAAACGCATGCCCCCCAAGGTGCGTTGGGTGGTGGACAAAGACGCGCTGCGGATCTGCAGCGCTGGCACCAGCAACTATGGGCGGCTCGTTGGCCTGGTCCGCGATCGGGGTTGCGTCTGGGTGACGGAGCAAACCTGCACCATTCTGACGGTGGCCTATTTGGCGCACGCAGAAATTGGACAGGCCTTGCGCACCTGCGCCGTGCGCTGAGGCGCGCGCAGCGATCAACGGCTGTTGGTCGCTGCGGGGCTTATGCCATCTGGTCGCTGTCGCGCGACAAACCGGCGGTCTGACTGAAGCCGCCGTCCACATAGGTGATCTCGGCGGTGACACCGGCGGACAGGTCGGACAGCATAAAGGCCGCCACATTGCCCACATCGTCGATCGTCACATTGCGGCGCAGTGGCGCCACATTGGCCATGGTGCCGAGCAGCTTGCCGAAATCCTTGATACCGCTGGCGGCCAGGGTTTTGATGGGGCCGGCGCTGATGCCATTGACCCGAATGCCTTTGTGGCCCAGCGATTCGGCCAGGTAACGCACGCTGGCTTCCAAGCTCGCCTTGGCCAAACCCATGGTGTTGTAGTTGGGAATGGTGCGCAGCGAACCCAGGTAGGTCAGGGTCAGCAGCGCAGCCTTGTCGCTCAGATAGGGCAGGGCGGCCTTGGCCATGGCTGGAAAGCTGTAGGCGCTGATGTCGTGGGCAATGCGGAAGTTCTCGCGCGACAGGCCGTCCAAGAAATCGCCGGCAATCGCTTCGCGCGGCGCAAAACCAATGCTGTGCACAAAACCGTCGAAGCGGGGCCAGTGTTGGCCCAGGTCGGTGAACAGTTTCTCGATCTGGGCGTCGTCGCCGACGTCGCAATCAAAAATCAGCTTGGAGTCGAAATCGGCGGCAAACTCGGTGATGCGGTCTTTGAAGCGCTCGCCCACGTAGCTGAACGCCAGCTCGGCGCCTTCGCGGTGGCAGGCGCGGGCAATGCCGTACGCGATGGAACGGTTGGACAACACACCCGTGATCAGCAATTTTTTGCCGGCCAGAAAACCCATGGTCGTAACTCCTGTAAAAAATCCTTCAGAATTGTCGCATGCAGTCACGCACCCCATTCCCCACCCTCTGGCTGCGCCGTCTAGGCGCCGCCCTGGTGTGCGGTCTGTGTTGGCCCGCTTGGGCCGCCCATGGCTACGCGCTGTGGGGCGAGTTGAAAGACCCGCTGGGTTTTGCCCATTTCGCCTATGTGAACCCGCAAGCGCCCAAAGGCGGTGAGCTGCGACTGGTGAGCAACCAGCGCACGTCCACCTTCGACAAATACAACCCCTTTACCGTGCGTGGCAGTGCGCCGGCCTATCTGTCGGGCCTGATGTTCGACACCTTGCTGGTCGGCGCCATGGACGAAACCGCTGCGGCCTATGGCTTGCTGGCCGAAGACGTGCTGTTGGCCCCCGATCGATTGAGCGCCACGTTTCGCTTGCGCCGCGAAGCGCGCTTTCACCACGGCAAGCCGGTGCTCGCGGCAGACGTGAAACACAGCTACGACACGCTGGTGGGTCCGCACACATCGCCAGCCTGGAAAACCTTGCTCGCCGATGTGGCCGGCGTGGACGCGCTGGACGATCGCACCGTGCGTTTTCGCTTTAAGGTGCCCAACCGCGAATTGCCCCTGACTGTGGGCGGCCTGCCCGTCTTCAGCCGCGAATGGGGCGCGGGCAAGCCGTTTGACCAGGTGGTGATGGATACACCCATTGGCAGCGGCCCCTACCGCATTGGGCCGGTGAAGTTTGGCAAAGACATCACCTATGTGCGCGACACCAACTATTGGGCGCGCGACCTGCCGGTGCGTAAGGGCACGAGCAACTTCGACCGCATCACGGTCAAGATTTACAAAGACAACACCGCCCGGCTTGAGGGTCTGAAAGCCGCCGAGTTCGACCTGATGCGCTTTTTCTCCGCTGGCGATTGGGCGCGCCGCGTCAAGGGCAAGCGTTTTGACAGTGGCGAGCTGGTCAAGGGCGAGTTCACCCACCGCTTGCCATCGGGCTTCCAGAGCTATGTGCTCAACACCCGTCGGCCGTTGTTGCAAGACATTCGCGTGCGCGAGGCGCTGGGTCTGGCGATGGACTACGAGTGGATGAACCGGCAGATGTTCTACAACAGCTACCAACGCGTGTCGGGGCTGTTTGGC
>CAMBOY010000128.1 GCA_945869245.1 Hydrogenophaga intermedia | reverse complement strand
CCTAAATTTTCTCGATCAATTCTACGCTTCATATATGACTCTCTTTTCGGTGTCATTTTTCTAGTACCAAGTTTTCTTTTGAATGCTCATTTCATGCACCATAGCAAGAATACATTTGCTACCACCCGGGATCCTGAATTCTTCGAAGGCACGCTGTCACATAGGCAACGAATATGCTATTTCATTTCTGCCTTATGGGCCCCATTTCTGATAATCATTAGACATGCCCTTATCACGCCTCTCTCACTTTTCTCAAGAAGGATAAAACTAATATCTAGAACAAGAATGACCTACATATCAATCAACTCCAATTTCAATGGCTCTATTGTGAAATTCAAATTTTATGATTCATTACTTGAAATTGCTTGCTTCTTTTGTTCGATCCTACTTACCCTCTTGTTGTTCACAAACTATTATTACGTATTTTTTCTATACATTCTATCAATGCAGATACTTCTGCTTGCCAGCAGATTTAGAACCCTATCGGTTCACAACTATGAACATCAGAACGATTTTTCAAAGGGATTTATCGCACAAGCTACGAACAACATTGACAAAAAGTGGTATGATTGGTTAATTGCCCCTGTAGGGCAACGCTACCACCTTATCCATCATCTGCATCCAAACATTCCTTATTATAAGCTCAATAGGTTTAATGCGGAAGAGCAATGCTAGAATTTTCTATTTTCGTATTTGATGAGGCGTTGAGCTTATGCGGCATTTTTTTTCGATTCTGCGCTTGCCAAGGCGCAGCAGTTGGCCATCGAAGCTGCAATATGGTGCCTTGCTGCAGGTAGACTCTGCTTTGCTTCAAGTGGGATCGACCGCATTGATCGCTCCCACGCTAGAGGCTCAAGGCTTGCACAATGGGCACGTGCCAACACGACTAGTGTGGGCCGCATTGAACAACATGTCTGAGCTCACCGTACAAGCTGTGCCATTTCAGCACGTATACACCCTCCAACGCGCGGCTAAGCTGCGCGTGCGTGCATTGGCCATCAACAACCTCGGTGAATGCTTTTGCCTTGAGCCCTTGGCTGACACTGACGGCTTATGGCGAGCAAGCGTACGCGGCCCGAATGGGCAACTGCTTTTGGATGAAGCCAACCAGCTTGAGCACTTTCAGGCCCGTTTTGGCTGGGTAGATTCATTGTGGGTTTTGGGCGCAGGAGCCAATGCCAAACCACTGCCAAACGCTTGGCCCACCATGTTTGTGACCGAACCGTTCTGGCACCTAAAGAAAGAAGCCTTGCTGATTGTTGCTGGCGGCTTGGTAGTGACGGCACTGGGCGTCGCCACACCGCTGGGTTTTCAGGCGTTTATGGACAAGGTGCTACCGTTTCAGGCCAGCAGCTCGCTTTTAATGGTGTTGGTGATGCTGACCCTGGCCATTGTTGCCACCAGCGTGGTGCAAGCAGCCAACGGTTATCTGGAAAGTGTGATGGTAGCAAGGCTCCAGCACAGGCTGGGGAAAGACGTGCTGCGACGTTTGATGCATATGCCGGTGCCGTTTTTTGACAGCAGGCCAGCCGGCGAATTGACCAAGCTGGCCAGTCAGGTGAGCGAGGTGGCGCAGTTTCAGGTGCGGCAGTTGCTATCCAGCATAGTCTCCGGCTTGTCGCTGTTGGTAGTGTTGCCGCTGCTGCTGACCTACAGCGTACCGCTGACACTGATGGTGTTGGGCATTGGTGCCAGCATGGCGCTGACGGTGGTGTTGTCGCTGCGGGTGTATCAGCGGCGGGTGGCGCGCGCTTACACGCTGGATGCGGATTTTCAGTCGGGCTTGATTGAGGCCATCAAGGGCATGCGCACCATCAAGTCGCTGGCACTGGAACGGCACATGGAGCACACCCAAGGTGTGCGGCTAGAAAACCAGCTGTTCGGCACGTTCGATGTGGAGCGGCTGGGGCACTTGCTGCGGGCTTTGGTCGGGTTTCAGAGCCGGATTGTGGCGGTGCTGATTCTGGCTATCGGTGCGCAGGCCGCCTTTCGTGGCGAGTTCTCTGTGGGGCAGTTGATTGCGTTCTACATGTTGTCTGACCGTTTGATTCAGCCGCTGATGTCGCTGGTGATGACGGTCAACGGCTGGCAGAGCTACCGACTGGCCAAAGCCAAGTTGAGTGAGTTGCAACCACCGGAGCCTGCCTCTGCGGCTCATTGGAGCGCCGACAGCAACCCCACTTTGCTGGACGGCGATATCGTGTTTGACGATGTATGGTTTCGCTATCCAAGTTCAGAAACCGACGTGCTCAAAGGTGTGACGCTGACCATACCCAAGGGGCAGATGGTTGGTATTGTGGGTGAGAGCGGCTCTGGCAAAAGCACGCTGTTCGCCTTGCTTCAGGGCTTTTATCAGCCAACGCGCGGAACCATTCGCATCGGCGGTGTAGATGTGCGTGATGTGGCCCCCGAGGTTTTGCGCGCTCACATGGCGCTGGTGTCGCAAAGCAGTTTTTTGTTCAACCAAAGCGTGTATGAAAACGTTCGTCTGGGGCGCTTGAATGCAACAGCGCCAGAGGTGATGAAAGCACTGGATGATGCAGCATGCCGCCCATTTGTGGAGGGCATGCCAGCCCGCTACGCCACAGTGCTGACAGAAGATGGCATGAATTTGTCGGGTGGACAACGGCAGCGCCTGGCCATTGCAAGGGCCTTCTTGCGCAACGCGCCGGTGATGCTGTTTGATGAAGCCACAAGCGCCCTGGATCGATCCACCGAAGAGAACATTAAAGAAGCTGTGCGCAACGTGTGCGCAGGGAAAACGGCGCTGCTGATCGCCCACCGCTGGAGCACATTGGCAGACTGCCATGATGTGGTGGTGATGGCAGACGGATGTGTGGTGAAACGCGGCCCACCAGACGAGGTGCTTCCAGCCTTGGCACAACAGACGATGGAGGAACGCGGTGCAATTCGACTTTGCTGACCTGAGGGCCATGCACGCCATCAGCGCCGACCCGATGGAGCGACAGCGCTTTCGCGTACCACGCGATCTGGCCATTGCCAGCTGGTTGGTGGCGGGATCTATGCTACTGGCGGTGGTCGCTGCGGTAGTGATGCATGTGGACAAAATTGTGCCGGCCAAAGGCGTACTGGAAACACCACTGGGCGTGTTCACCGTGCGCAATATGCAGTCCGGCTACGTACAAGATATTGTGGTTAAGGTTGGCGATGCGGTGCACCCCGGTCAGGTGCTGGTGCGCTTTGATGCGCGCATGACGGAACTGGAGATTGACAAGCTGCTAGCGGACAAAGAAGTGGCTGCGCGCAAGGCATGGTCTGATGCCTTGATGGTGCGCCCGCAGTTGGCCCCAGCCGACCGCACTGTTCTGGACCAACGTTTGGCCCATGTGCCCAGGTCGGCGGCTTTGGCGGGATTCGAAGCGCGCCTGAGCCAGCACACCCAACGGGTGCAAGCGGTCTACAGCGCCACCCAGCAAACCACGGCAGCCAAGCTACACGATTTGTCGCAACAGCTGGCGTTGCAGCAACAGTCTTTACGTTTGCAACAGCAAGAGCTGGCCAAGGCCGAACACTTGGTGAAAGAGGGATTTGAGTCGGATGCCAGTTTGCTGAGCAAGCGCCGCGCGTTTGTGGACATGCAGGCCCGCGAACACGCGCTGCTGGCGGAAATAGGAGGCTTAAAAGGTGAGCTGTCCCGCTTGGGGCACGACGAATCGCGGCAGCTGGGGGATTTAGCGCTGGAACAACTGCGGCGCATCGACACGGCCATTGGCGATCACGACCGCGCAGAAGCACAATTGGCCTTGCTGCGCAAAACCCTGGACCGCATGACCGTAACAGCGCCATTCGCGGGCACAGTGGATAACATCCACCTAAAAGGTGTGGGCGAGTTTGTGAGCGACAACAGCAGTTTGGTCAGTCTGCGGCAAGGCTTGGCGTCCCAAGACATGGAGATCGATATCGTTCTACCGGGCAGCCGCGCCATCTGGGTAAAACCTGGCATGCGGTTTAGAGCCATTGCGGCTGAAAACAACCCAGAAGACCATGGCTATCTGAAAGGTGAAATCACTTTTGTGTCGCAATCCACTCACGAAGTAAAGGACGTGCTCAGTTACCGGCTGAAGGGACGCATCACCGACATGGTGTTGAAGCCGGGCATTGGGCGCGAAACCTTGCTGCGGCCGGGCATGGATTTGCGGGTGGAGATCATCACGGGCACGCGAAGCGTGATGAGCTACTTGCTGGACCCGATCGAAAAAACGCTGCGCGAAGCCATGACCGAGCCAAACTGATCGGTCAGCGGCGTGCTCTCAGGCGCCCTCGCCTTTGGGCGCGCGCCCCATGAGGCGCGCCACCGCCTCGGCCGGCCGCAACTCGCCGTCGAGCAAGGCCACCACCGCTTCACTGATGGGCATGTCCACACCCAAGGCGCGGGCGCGCTGCACCACGGTGCGGGCGCTGTACACGCCTTCGGCCACATGACCCAGTGAGGCCACCGCCTGATCCAGCGTCTGGCCCTGCGCCAGCAGCTGGCCGACCCGCCGGTTGCGCGACAAATCGCCGGTGGCGGTGAGTACCAGATCACCCAAGCCAGACAGGCCGGCAAAGGTGTCGGTGCGGGCGCCCAGGGCCAGGCCTAAGCGCGTCATTTCGGCCAGGCCCCGGGTGATGAGGGCGGCGCGGGCATTCAGCCCGAGCGACAGACCGTCGCACAAACCAGTGGCGATGGCCAGCACGTTTTTCACCGCACCACCCACCTCCACACCCGCCACGTCGTCGCTGGCGTATACGCGCAGGCTGGGGTTGTGAAAGGCCTGCACCAGCGCGTCGCGCACAGCGGCGTGGCGGCTGGCGGCCACCAGCGCGGTGGGCATGCCCTGCGCCACCTCGGCCGCAAAGCTGGGGCCACTGAGCACACCGGCTTGCAAGTGTGGCGCGACTTCGGCACACACCTCGTTGCCCAGCAGGCCTTGGGCGCCGGGCAGAGCCGCGGCTTCAAAGCCTTTGCACAACCAGGCCACGGGCACCGGCACATCCGCCAAACCGACCAGCGCAGCGCGCAAGCCCGCCATGGGCGTGCCAATGACGACCAGATCGGCGCCAACGGTGGCGGCCGTCCAATCGCCGCTGAGCAGTTGCAGGGTGTCGGGAAAATCGGCCGCAGCCAAGTAGCGGCTGTTGCGGCGCTCGCGCCGCATCGCCTCTGCCTGGGCGGCGTCGCGCGCCCACAGACCGACGCGGTGGCCGTGCCGCGCGGCGTTGATGGCCAGCGCCGTGCCCCAGGCACCGGCGCCCATGACACGGATGTCCATCACGCGGGAATCACTGAGGCGTCTGGCTCGCGCCCTGAGCGGCGGCTTGGGCCTGTTGCTGCTCGTACATGGCCTGGAAGTTGATCTCGTTCATGTGCACCGGCGGGAAGCCAGCGCGCTGGATCAGATCGGCCACGTTGCCGCGCAGGTAGGGGTAGACGATCTGCGGGCAAGCGATGCCCATGATCGGCCCGAGCTGCTCAGCCGGCAGGTGGCGGATTTCAAAAATGCCGGCTTGCTTGGCTTCGACCAGAAACACGGTCTTGTCCTTGATTTTGGTGTGCACCGTGGCCGTCACGCCCACTTCGTACACGCCATCGGCCAGGGGCACGGCTTCGATGCCGAGTTGAATGTCGACGGTGGGCTGTTCCTGCTCCAGGAACACGGCCGGGGAATTGGGCTGCTCCAGCGAGGCCTCTTTGAGGTAGACGCGCTGGATGTTGAAAACGGGGGCTTGCTGTTCGTCGGCCATGGTGTGCTTTGCAATAAAAACAGGAACAAGAAAAACCCGCTGGCACCGTGCGTGCGCAGCGGGTTCACAAGCGATTATGTCAGGACCGCACCCCGGGTCATCCCGCAGGCAGGCACTGGCGAATCAGCCTTGCAGCAAGGGCAGCAAACCGCCCTGGGCGTCGAGCGCGTGCAGATCGTCGCAACCGCCCACATGGGTGCTGCCGATAAAAATTTGCGGCACGCTGGTGCGGCCCGTGAGCTGCGTCATGTGGGCACGCACCTCGGGAAGGCCGTCGACCTTGATTTCCTCGTAATCGTGCACGCCACGCGCCTGCAACAGGGCCTTGGCACGGGCGCAATAGGGGCAAAAGTCGCTGGAGAAGATTTTGACGTGGGCCATACGGGCGTCCTCACTCACAGCGTTTACTTGACCACTGGCAGGTTGGCGGTGCGCCAAGCGCCCATGCCACCGGCGAGCGATTGGGCTTTCTCGTAGCCCAGCTTTTTGGCCACCGCCACCGCGCGGCGCGAGCGAATGCCCGACGCGCACACCAGAATCACCGGCAGATCCTTGTTTTTCACCGCCGCTGGCAATTTGCTCTCCAAATCGGCCAAGGGCAGGTTTTTGGCATCCTTGATATGGCCACCCGCGAATTCCTCGGGCGAGCACACATCCACCACCACCGCTTTCTCGCGGTTGATGAGTTGCACCAGCTCGGTCGGGTTGAGTCCACCACCCGCACCCCCAGTCAAGGAAGGCCACATCAGCAGCAGGCCGGAACCCAGCGCCGCAGTAAACAGTTCCCAATTTTCAGCAACAAAACTCACACCAAGTCCTTTCAGGTCAGCCGGCGATTCTAAAATGACTGTCGACCGCGTGTTGCGGCATGGCCCAAGAGCCATGATCGCAGGCGGCGCTTTCCCCCACCCTGAAACGCTCATTGACCATGTACAAGCTCGTATTGATCCGCCACGGCGAATCCACCTGGAACCTGGAAAACCGGTTCACCGGCTGGACCGATGTTGACTTGACTGCCACAGGCGTGGCGCAGGCGCAGTCGGCTGGTGCCTTGCTCAAGGCCGAGGGCTACGACTTTGATGTGGCCTACACCAGCGTGCTCAAGCGCGCCATCCGCACCCTGTGGCTGACGCTGGACGGCATGGACCGCACTTGGCTGCCGGTGGTCAAAGACTGGCGCCTCAACGAGCGCCACTACGGCGCCCTGCAGGGCCTGAACAAGGCCGATATGGCCAAGCAATATGGCGACGAGCAGGTGCTGATTTGGCGGCGCAGCTACGACACCCCCCCGCCGGCGCTCGAAGCCAGCGACCCGCGCTGCGAACGCGGCGACCGCCGCTACCCCACGCCCGAAGATGTGCCGCTGACCGAGTGCCTCAAAGACACCGTGGCGCGCGTGGTGCCCTATTGGGAGAGCACTCTGGCGCCGGCTATCCAGAGCGGGCAGCGGGTGCTGATCGCGGCACACGGCAACTCGATCCGCGCGCTGATCAAATACCTCGACGGCATTTCGGACGCCGACATCGTGAACCTGAACATCCCCAACGGCATTCCGCTGGTGTACGAGCTCGACGCGGCGCTCAAACCCATCAGCCACTATTACCTGGGCGACGCGCAAGCCGCGGCGACTGCAGCAGCGGCTGTGGCGGCCCAAGGCCAGCGCTGAGCCTTTGAGGAACTGCGGGCACGGGCCAGCCTCCAAAGGTGTATATTGGTTGAAACACCGCACCAAGCCTTGAAGGCGGAGTTGTCCATGAGCACGTCCATGACCCACAAAATGAAAATCGCCGGCTGGATCGCCGTCGGCGCGGTTGCCGGTGCGCTGACCACCGTGCAGTTCCAGGCGGTGGCCCGCAGTTCGCTGGCGCCCTTGCCATTGGAAGAGCTGCAACAGCTCGCTGCGGTGTTTGGCATGGTCAAGTCGGACTATGTGGAGCCGGTGGACGAGAAAAAGCTGATCTCCGAGGCCATCACCGGCATGGTCAGCAGCCTGGATCCGCACTCGCAGTATTTCGACAAAAAGTCGTTCAAAGAATTTCGCGAGGGCACCTCGGGTCGCTTTGTGGGCGTGGGCATCGAAATCACCATGGAAGACGGTCTGGTGAAGGTGGTGTCGCCGATTGAGGGCTCGCCAGCGTTTCGCGCAGGCCTCAAAACTGGCGACTTGATCACCAAAATCGACGACACAGCGGTCAAAGGTTTGTCCATCAACGACGCGGTCAAGCGCATGCGCGGCGAGCCCAACACCAAGGTGTTGCTCACCGTGTTGCGCAAGGACGAAAACCGCACCTTCCCGGTCACCATCACCCGCGAAGAGATTCGCACCCAAAGCGTCAAGGGCAAGACCATTGAGCCCGGCTTTGCCTGGGTGCGGGTGTCGCAGTTCCAAGAACGCACCATAGAAGACTTTGTGCGCAAGCTCGAAGACCTGTACAAAGCCGATCCACAAATGAAAGGCTTGGTGCTGGACCTGCGCAACGACCCGGGCGGTCTGCTCGACGCGGCGGTGGCCATGTCGGCGGTGTTTCTGCCAGAGAACGTGACCGTGGTGTCCACCAACGGGCAGTTGGCCGACAGAAAAATGGTCTACAAGAGCATTCCGCAACACTATTTGCGCCGCAGCGGCAACGACCCGATCAAGCGCCTGACCGATGCCACCAAAGGCGTCTACAAACGGGTGCCGGTGGTGGTGCTGGTCAACGAAGGCTCGGCCTCGGCCAGCGAAATCGTGGCGGGTGCTTTGCAAGACCACCAACGCGCCACCCTCATGGGCAACCAAACCTTTGGCAAAGGATCGGTGCAAACCGTGCGCGCCTTGGGTCC
>CAMBOY010000127.1 GCA_945869245.1 Hydrogenophaga intermedia | reverse complement strand
CCATCAACGCCGTGTGCGGATCCGGCCTCAAAGCCGTCATGTTGGCAGCCCAAGCCGTGGCTTGGGGCGACAGCGAAATCGTCATCGCCGGCGGTCAGGAAAACATGAGCGCCAGCCCGCATGTGCTCAATGGCAGCCGCGACGGCCAGCGCATGGGCGACTGGAAAATGGTCGACACCATGATCGTCGATGGCCTGTGGGACGTGTACAACCAGTACCACATGGGCATCACCGCCGAGAACGTGGCCAAGGCCCACGGCATCACGCGCGAAATGCAAGACGCGCTGGCCCTGGCCAGCCAACAAAAAGCCGCCGCCGCACAAGACGCCGGCAAATTCAAAGCCGAGATCGTGGGCGTGACCATTCCCCAGCGCAAGGGCGATGCGCTGGTGTTCGACAGCGACGAGTTCATCAACAAAAAAACCAACGCCGAGGTGCTCTCGGGTCTGCGCCCGGCCTTTGACAAAGCGGGCACCGTGACCGCGGGCAATGCCTCGGGCATCAACGACGGCGCCGCCGCCGTCATGGTCATGAGCGCCAAGAAAGCCGCCGCGCTGGGCCTGACCCCGCTGGCGCGCATTGCTGCGTTTGGCACCAGCGGCCTCGACCCCGCCACCATGGGCATGGGCCCGGTGCCGGCTTCGCAAAAGGCCCTGGCCCGCGCCGGCTGGAAAGCCAGCGATGTCGATGTGTTCGAACTCAACGAAGCCTTTGCCGCCCAAGCCTGTGCGGTCAACCGCGCGCTCGACATCGACCCGACCAAGGTCAACGTCAACGGCGGCGCCATCGCCATTGGCCACCCGATTGGCGCCTCGGGCTGCCGCATTTTGGTGACGCTGTTGCACGAGATGCAACGCGCCAACGCCAAGAAGGGTTTGGCGGCCTTGTGCATTGGCGGCGGCATGGGCGTGTCGCTGGCGCTGGAACGGTAACACCCCGCACAGGATTGCTAGCACCCCCGCGCCGCCTAGCGGCGTCACCCCCGCAAGGGGGCGGTGCGAGTGGCCCGGCAAAGCCGGTTCCACCGCATCCTGACACAAGACATTTCATTTGTACGGTTTTTTTCGGCGCAAGCCACCACCCAGAGGAGCATTCACATGAGTCAAAAAGTAGCCTACGTCACCGGCGGTATGGGCGGCATCGGCACCGCGATCTGCCAGCGCCTGCACCAAGACGGTTTTAAGGTCATCGCCGGCTGCGGCCCCACCCGCGACTACCAGAAGTGGCTGGACGAGCAAAAAGCGCTCGGCTACAACTTCTATGCGTCGGTGGGCAATGTGGGCGACTGGAATTCCACGGTGGAGGCGTTTGCCAAAACCAAGGCCGAGCACGGCGTGGTCGATGTGCTGGTGAACAACGCCGGCATCACCAAGGACCGCATGTTCCTGAAAATGTCGCGCGAAGACTGGGACGCGGTGATGAACACCAACCTGGACTCCATGTTCAACGTGACCAAACAGGTTGTGGCCGACATGGTCGAAAAAGGCTGGGGTCGCATCATCAACATCAGTTCGGTCAACGGTGAAAAAGGCCAGGCCGGCCAGACCAACTACTCGGCCGCCAAAGCCGGTATGCACGGCTTCTCGATGGCGCTGGCGCAAGAGCTGGCCAACAAGGGCGTGACGGTCAACACCGTGAGCCCGGGCTACATCGGCACCGACATGGTCAACGCCATCCGTCCCGACGTGCTGGAAAAGATCGTGGCCACCGTGCCGGTCAAGCGCCTGGGCAAGCCCAGCGAAATCGCCTCCATCATCGCCTGGCTGGCCAGCGAAGAGGGCGGCTACGCCACCGGCGCCGACTTCTCGGTCAACGGCGGTCTTCATATGGGGTGAGCAAGATCCCCCCGCGCCGGGCTTTGCCCGTCACCCCCGGGGGGCAACACCTGCGGCCGGGCAGAGCCCGATCCGCGGTGTTCTGGATCAAGCCACGTCATGCATCCTCACCCGCTTCGGCGGGTTTTTTTGTGGGCGCTGGGCGCTCACAGCGGTGCCAACGCCTCGCCCCGCAGGCCGACCAGCAAAGCGCGGCCCGATGTGTCGATGCGAAATTCACCAAAACGCGCCGCTTCCCAGCGCTGGGCTTCGCCTTCCTTGAAATAAAACGCGTCGGTCACCAGCACCCAATTGCCCGCTTTGTGCGTGAGCGGCAAGCGCAGCTCGCCAGCGGCCAACGGCTGATGTGTGCCGTGCTCAAAGCGCAGCACTTGGGCGATGCGCCGATCGTCCAAGCGAAACACCACATGCGGCTGGCCCTGGGCGTCGGCCTGCTCGTTGAGCGCCCATCGGTCTTGCCAGCCCAGAAATTCGAGCCGCATGAAGTCGCCTTGCATCAGCGAGCGCGGGTCCGCTGGCGCCAGCGGCACAAACACCACTTGGCCGTGCGCGATGAGTTGTTCTTTTTGCCAGATGCCCATGTTGGCCACCAGCAGCACCAGCGCCGCCGTGGCGGCCGCTCCCCAAGGCCAGCGGCCTGTGCCGACAGTTTGGGGTGGCACATGGGCGGGCTGTGTGGGTGTGTGCTGAGCCAGCGCCGTGTTGCGCTGCCCCCACCAGGCCAAACACAGCAACACCAGAGCCAGCGCCACCAGCAGCAAGGCTTTGTTGGTCAGCGGCATGGCCAGCGAGTAATAAAACGCACCCACGGCCCAGGCCGCTGCCAGCGCCGCCGCGCCGGCCAGCACCGCCCGGTGGCTGATCAGCAGCACAGCCAAGGCCAGCCACACACCACCCAGCACCGGCACCCACCAGGCCAATGCGGCCACACACAGCATCACGCCTGCGAGCCAAGGGCGGCGCAGGGCTGTCCAGCGCCAGGCCAACGCAGCGCCTGCCAGCAGCGCCAACAGGGCTGACGCCCACGGCATCCACCCCGGCAGACGGGCCTTGGGCAGATCCCACACGGCGCCCGCATCGACCACGCCACCCACCAAAAACGTCATGCCGCTGAGCGCGGCCAAGCCCAGCAGCGTGATCGCTAGCCAGCCCTGCGCCACATCGTCCAGGCGCTGTAGCCACGCCGCTTTCCAGCGCCCAGTGCCCCAGCCATCGGCCAGGCACAGCGCGGTGCCCGACAGCAGCACCCAGGCGTGCAGCACCAGCCACGGGGCTACCGTGTCCACCCGGTCAAACACCCGCCAGCCACCCTGGCTGATCAGTGCCAGGCCGAGCGCGCTGGCGGCACCCGCGCCCAGCACCGTGCGCAGCCAGCTTTGCGCAAGCCACCACGGCAACACGGCACACAACAGACCGGTGGTCCACAGGCCCGTGGTCACATCCAACTCTTCGGCGACGCTGAACCCACACAGCAACACACCCGTGGTGAGCAAGGCCACCAGCAGTTGCTCGGCAAACAGCCCGGGCCGCGAGCGCAGCACCACCACCGCCACGCCCATGGCAAGCAGCCCCCAAGCCACGCCGCCAAAGTTGTCAAAGCTGCCGCCAATCACCAAGCCCACCAAGGCCAGCATGGGCAGCGCCACTAGCCAGCCGCCCAGGCCCATCATCAGCCGCAGGGGCCATGGCGCGTGGGGCTCGGGTGCGCTCGGGGCGTGCGCGTTGATCAGCCCCAGGTCACGGGCCGCTTGCGCGGTGGTTTGCCATGCCGTGGGGTTCATGCGGGCTCCTTGTTGTTCGATGGGTGCGCCGCCACCGACATCACCCAGCGCGCTGTGCCAGCCAGCGCGGCGGCCATGATGAGCGTGGTGAACAAGGCAATGGCAATCCAGTCCATGCGAGAGCCCCCACTGAGCACCCGCAGCGTGGCCGACAACAACAACACATTGGCACCCAGCATGACGGCGCTCAGGCCAAACACATCGGCGCTGCCCGGGCGCGACTGCCACCAGGCCAGCCCCGCCGTGATGGCCGCTGCCAGCGCGTACAGCGCAGCGCTGTCTTGCTGCCACAAGGCAAACGACCCGCCGGGCGCCAGCAGCATCAGCCACAACACCAGCGCCGTGCGCCGGCCCCACAGCCCCACACCGGTCAACCGCGCCAGCACAGACCCGGTGCACAACACCAAGGCGCCGGCCAGCGCGTGCTGCGCCATGTGCGCCCACAGCTGCTCCGATCGCGGCCACCAGATGTAGCCCGCGTGGGCGTGTGTCCACAGCGACACCCCCACCATGGCCACCAGCACCCAAGGCGCCCACACCACATCGCTGCGCACCGCCAGCGCCAAAGGCAGCGTCAGCGCCGCCCACAGCGCAAACAGCTGCCAAGGGTCGGCACCGGTTTGGTAGGTCATGCCAAAAAACGCAAACAGCCCGCCCGTGCTCACCAAAGCCAGCAAACCCAAAGGCGCACGCCAGCGCGGCAGCCGCCACGCTCCCACAGCCATGACCACCACCACACCCTGCAACAGTGCAAAACGCGCCCCACGCGGCATGTCACCCCAATTGGCCGCCAACCACATCAACAAACCCAGCCCACCCAAAGCCGCCGCCAACACCATCACCGCGCGGGGCAGGGTGTGGCTGCTGGCTAGCGGCGAGTTGGCTGCGTTCAGGCCCAAACGGTGACGCAAGCGCTGGAGATCAGCGCCGGTGAGGTGGTGTTGGGCGCAAAGGTCCAGGGCGGGGCGGCGTGTGTGCTGTAACAATTTCTCAGCTTGGTGAGTACTTGGTATCGCCGAAATAGATGGTTCGCCAGTCGCTCAGGCGGCTGCTGTCGAAGTTGAAGTGCGCGATTGACTCGTGAGCAAACAAATCAAAGAACTTTTCTACAGCTGCTGGTAGGGGCGACGTGTTGTCCCAAGCCTCTTTTATGGTGCGTTCGCGCAGAGTCAAAGCGTCGCCATTCCGGTGTTTTTCCAGTATTTGCTGGATGTCTCGTTGATACTTGCGGCTTTCTTGGTTCAGATCGTCTAGGGCGCTGTCCGCTGCACTCATTTTTTTGTGCTGAGCCGCCGCCTCTTGTTGCAACTCGGCCAAGCGCTGTTGATCGGCCGGTGTAAGGGTATACATCGCGTTGTCCCATCCACCAGCCGAATTCACCATATCGTTGACTTGTCGCCGGGCATTGTCGCGAGCACGTTTTGCCGTTTTTTTCTGGTCTTGGAGCACAGTGTCGGCATCTGAAGGCTGTTCGCGCGTTACACGCACCTTAAGCCAGCGATGCAGCATGCCCATGTGAGCGGCCTGTACAAGCTCCATCGGGCCGGACTTGACGGGTACCGCTTGCAGATAGGCGTTGAAGGCCTCTCGCAGTTGCGGGTCGTCTTTTTTGAATTCGTCTTGAACACGTCCTGGCAGGTCGTCAATGCGCTGAAACAAAACGCCAGCCGAAAACGCTATGTCAAACATTTCGTTGAGTGCAAATCTCGATACCGTGTTGTGGCGGCCTTGAAACCCGGGCGAGTAGCCACCACCCACATCGGAGTGCACGCCCGGGTACCAGATTTCTATGGTGTTGTCTGGATAGGCTGCATCTATGCGAGTCGAGTCTAGGGGAAACCGAATACGGGCTTCGTGTGCGGCCATCATGTGTACGCTTTGTTCCACCATGGGAGGCGTGTCCATGCCATTGGCCCAGCCGTTGTGGCCACCGTTTTTCGAGACCGCCGCTTGGGCGACGCTGTCGTAGGCGGAACACACGGTGTCGAAAATGCCGGAGAACGCCACACGAAGCGGGAGGTCTTTGTACACGTAGGCGCCGTCCTTTATCTTGCAGGCGGCGGCCAGATCCCGCACAAACGCGCGGGCCTGCGCGGCTCCACGAGAGAAGCCAAACACGGCGATGTTGATCAGTCGGATTTTTTGCTGCGAAGGCGTTTTGGCGATTTCGTCATCCAGCAGCTCCAACGCCTTTTTCACGCGTTCACCGCCCCCTTTGCCAATGGCCATGGCGATGACTCCACCTTTGTCGCCGATTTCCGGGTAAGGTGTGCCGACGCCGGGGATGTATTGACGCACGACTCCGCGTGAGGCATCAAATTTATGAGCGTCATTCAACTTTGCAACGTTTGACAACGCCCTTTCGTCAGCAGGTCTCGCCATTTCTTGGTCGCGGTTGTTACCCGTGCCATCAAAAAACACACTGAAATGAATCACCTTGCTGCAGTCGCAGGTGGCTTCTGTCTTGTCGGCCACAGTCCCCGACAAGGCCAATTGGCGTTGCTCCCGCTCTTTGTCACTAAGAGATCTTTGTCCGGGCGCCCGCCTAGCCGATTGCGCCGCTTGTCCGTCTGGTACGGGGTTGGGAGCGCCAGGTGCATCATCGCGCTGCTTCGCGATGTAAGTGGGATCAAATGCGATATTGGACATATGGTTTTCTCGGTTGCTCAGCGCTGATACCCTGGGGGTTTGGGAATTCGTCGCTTGGGCTGGTTTTCTTCCAGCTCCGCTTCCACCCGGCCATCGGGATAAAAGTGCAAGATCAGAAGTCTGGGGTTGGCCGGGTAGGGCCATGCCACGGGTACTTCCGCAAATCGTTTCTCGTCTGGCATGCGCGTGTACTTGTTACTCGCAATGTCATAGCTGTCCGCAACAATCCATTGCACTTTCAAGGTAGCCCTGCGGTTCGGGTCAGTGGGGGCCATTAGTCCTTGCGCATAGCCACCCATTCCGTATGCATCGCCGCCCCCAATCCATGCCCCATCCACCACCACATCGCCGATGTATCGGTTGGTGTAATTGAAGAATCCGGTGCTCACACTGCGGCTTTGGGGTTGGGCGCTGGCGCACCCGGTTATAGCGGCCAGACCGCTGATGCCAAGTGCCTTGATCCAATGGCGTTTCATGGTGTCAATCATCGATGGCTTTCATCAAATCGCGCAAGCGCGTCTGCCCTTGTTGAACCTGCGTCAGGCCTTGGTGCCACGCAGGGGCCTCGTAAAACCGCTCGCCACGGGTGAGCGTCAGGGTACAAAACAGCATGCTTTGCGGTCCGTCGTCGATACCGTGTCTGCGCGCGGCCGCCAGCGCCCGTGCAAACCATGCGTATTGCTCAGCTGGAGGCAAGCGTTCCAGCAGTTCCGGGTCGGTCAGTTCGAAGTGATCGATGACCGTGTATGGGTAGCAGGCGTCGATCATGTCTGCCTGCTGTCGCTCTGTGATGCTCATGGGCTGATCAAAAGGGTCTGGGTCAATCTCGGTGCACGCCAAGGATACCCATACATGTTCGTGAGAAACGACCCACCACTGGCTGGCAAATGCGGTGAAAACCTCACGTTGCTCGGGTTTCAGCACCGATAGCCAGTGCGGAGTCACCCTTCCATCAAAAAAGCGGCTGACGCAATCGAACTGGTCAGGGAGCGTCACATGAAGACGCTTGCGAAGGGCGTCCGCCAGCGCAAATAACTCCAGAGAGCTGACGATGACGCTCAAGGCGCCGTGAGAGGAACCTGATCGCACGATGCGTTCCAGCACGTGTGCCAAGGCCTCAATCCCTTCAAGATACAGCAAATGTTGACCGGCGTTTTCTAGTTGAGCCGATAGGGTCGATCCAGCAAGGTTTACCTTGCCAAGCACTCCCCGTGTCTCGCGAAAATGCCGACGAAAATCGTCAAGCTGCGCTCCGTCAATCAATGCATATAAGCGTTGCGCAGGGCTCAGCGGCTCGACTGGGGGCAGCCCCGCAACGCGCCAGACGTTGTAGCCAATGGCCATGGGTACTCAAGCTTTATGATTTTGGCGCGAAGGGGGCCGCATTTCTCGCGGCAGCGAGTAGGCAGGACACACACACCGTCTTGGGCATTTGCGGCATCCCATAACTCACGCTCCCCCCACCCGAGAAACTCTTGCTCCCCGCCCGCACCGTGATCGTCCCCGGGCATTCAAAGGTGATGTTGCCACCTTCAATCGTCACACTCGCGCCCCCCGCCGTGGCCAGGGTGATTTTCTTCGCCGCTGCCCAATCAATCTGCGCTTTTTCGCTCTGGATGGTCACGGCGTTTTTGGCCGCGATCTCCAGCGGGCCGGCCTGGGCTTGCAGTTCGGTGTCGCCTTTGGCGGCAATGGCGGTGATGCCGGTGCCTTGTGCGCCGCTGCCTTTTTTGACCGCGCCGGCGAGCACCCCAATGGCTTGGCCGGTGTGCAGGCGGTAGGTGCCGCCTGCGGCCCAGTGGCTGTCTTGGCCGCTGGCCAGGGTGATGTGCTGGGCCGCGCTCAGGTGCACGTCGGCGCCGGCCACTTGCGCCCAGCCGGCCTTGGCGTGCAGGCTGATGGCCGCGTCGGTGGGGCTGGGCAGTTTGCTGTTGTCGGTGCTGTTGGTCTTTTGCGCAGCGTCGCCCTTGGCGGCGTCAAACGCATCGGCGTTGACCATGCCTTTGAGCGCGGTGTGCCAGGCGGCGGCCGGCGCTTCTTGTTTGGCGCTGCCTTGGGGCGCCAGCGCACTGGCGTTGGCCTGTGGGCTGCCTGCGTGCATGGCCAGCGTGCCGCTTTGGTGCAGATCGCTCAGTGGCGCCAGGCTGGCCGCCAATGTCTTGAAGCGCCCCGCAATGGCTGCAGCGGGCACGTTATCCAGCGCGGCGTGGTTGTGGCCTTCGCTGGGTTTGACGTCGGCTGTGCCGGCATCGCCGTGGCTGGGGATGAGCCAGCCGCTGGCTGCGCGCAGCGCGCCATAGGCGTCGGTGCGCAGCTCAAAGCCCGCGCCGCGCAGGCTGCCGCGGTGGTTGTCCGCTTGGT
>CAMBOY010000126.1 GCA_945869245.1 Hydrogenophaga intermedia | reverse complement strand
GGCCTGGTCATCCAAGGCTTCACCCCGCCCCTGCGTTTGAGCGACTTCAAGCTCATCGCCTTTGACATGGACTCCACGCTCATCAACATCGAGTGCGTGGACGAAATCGCCGATGCGGCAGGCCGCAAGGCCGAGGTCGCAGCCATCACCGAAGCCGCCATGCGCGGGGAAATCATCGATTACAAAGACAGCCTGCGCCGCCGCGTGGCGCTGCTCAAAGGCGTCACCGTGGCGCACATGCAGCAGGTGCTCGACGAGCGGCTGCAGCTCAACCCGGGTGCGGCCGATCTGGTGGCCACCTGCAAAGCCGCAGGCCTGAAGGTGCTTCTGGTCTCGGGTGGTTTCACCTTTTTTACCGACCATGTGCGCGACGTGCTGGGCATCGACTGGACGCGTTCGAACGTGCTGGAAGTGGCCAATGGCGTGCTGACCGGCCGCATGGTGGATCAGCCCTGGGGCGATATATGCGACGGCGAGGAAAAGCGCAAGATGCTGCTGTCCACCTGTGCCGGCATGGGTATTGAGCCGAGCCAAGCCATTGCCATGGGCGACGGCGCCAACGACCTGCCTATGATGGGCGTGGCCGGTCTCTCGGTGGCCTACCACGCCAAGCCGGCGGTGCGCGCCCAAGCCATGGTGGCGATCAACAGCGGCGGCCTAGACCGGCTGCTTGAGGTGCTGGAGCCGGTGTGAGCGCAGCACCGGCCCGTCCACAAGCAAGCGCGCCCCGAACCTGGCGACAACGCTGGCGTGGCCACGCAGGCACACTGGCGCTGGTGCTGCTGGTGTTTTTTGGGGTGCAAGCCTGGCAAACCCGCACGGTGCCCGCCGCCTTGGACGACGCCCTGCTCGACCTGCCCTTGACCACCCTGCGCCCCGGCGCGGCCGAGCAAACGAGCAGCCTGCGTGCCGAGCTGGCCGCGCTGCAGCAGCGCCACCCCGGGCGCAATGTGGCGGTGTATGTGTGGGCCGAGTGGTGCCCGATCTGCACCACGATGCAGGGCACGGTCGATGGTGTGGCGACCGATCTTCCGCTGATCACGGTAGCCATGCAGTCGGGCACACCGGCTGCGGTGGCGCGCTACCAACACAGCCGTGGCTTGGCCTGGCACACGCTGGTGGACCCGCGCGGCCAACTAGCCCAAGGACTGGGTTTTGGTGCGGTGCCAGGATTTGCAGTGGTCACACCCGATGGGCAGTTGCGCTGGCCTACGTTAGGCCTGACCAGCGGCTGGGGCATGCGGCTGCGGCTGTGGCTGGCCTAAAGGGAGTTTCCGACAAGCGGCGCGTCTGCGTCAGCCCGGCAAAAGTCGGGGCCGTTACAGTCCAAGCCTGCACCGATTTTTCTTGCGCCATGCTCGAACGCCTCATTTACCAATCGATTGCCAGTCACGAGTTTGGCTCGCTACACCTGTTTAATTTGCTGACCGAAGCCCGTCTGCGCAACCAGCGCCTGATGATCACCGGCCATTTGCTGTACTTTGAGGGCCGCTTCACCCAATGTGTGGAAGGTCCGGGCAGCAGCTTGGACATGTTGTGGAACAGTTTGCAGCGCGACCAACGCCACCGCGAGGTGACGCTGTTGGCGCGTTACGAAATCCAAGAGCGGCGCTTCCCCGAGTGGACCATGGCGTTTTCCAGCTACGCGTCCTTGTATGTGCACGGCATGACCGGATTTTTCCCGGTCGAAGACGGGCAAGCTTCGCCGCTGGTGGCCCTGTGCCACAGTGCGGGCACGCCACCGTCCGATCTGCCCGAATCGCAACTTTAAGCCCCGGCCCGCTTGGGCGCGTAGCCCTCGGCCTGTAGGGCCTTCATGACGCGCTCGACATGATCGCCCTGAATTTCCACCCGACCTTCTTTGGCGGTGCCGCCGCTGCCGCAAGCGGCCTTGAGCCGTTTGGCGCAGGCCTCCAACTCGGCTGCGGTCAAGGGCAAGCCCTGCACCACGGTGACCAGCTTGCCGCCCCGCCCGGCGCTGCTGCGAGACACCCGCACTTTGCCATCGCCCAGCACCTGGGCAGCCGTGCGCGCGGCGCAGCGGCAATCGGCCTGGGCTTGGCGACAAGTGGGGCAAGTGCGCCCGCCTTCGGTGGAATACACCAAGCGTGTTGTGGTCATGGCGCCTCCTGCGGGCGAATGTCGTAGCCGCCTTCTTCCAGGTGGCGGTAAGGGCCAAACACCGCCTCGCGCGCTGCCGCCTCAGCGGCCTGCCATTGGCTCCACAGCAAAAACTCCTCTTCGGTGAGCGCGTGTGGATCGGGCTCGTCGCCGTAGCGCTCGGTCAGGGCCCGGGCCGCAGCGTACACCGGCCAGACCAAGGCCGGGTCGCCCAAACTGTCGGCCAGCGCTTGGGCGAACACGCGTTCGGCCCGCGCTTGCGCGCCCGGGTGGGCGCCATCGGGCGCATAAAGCCGAACCGAAAAACCCATGTGTGCCATATGCTCTGTGTGCTGGGGGCGCACAATCGGCCGCGCCCATTGAATCGATTGCCCGCGAATTATCCCGCCCATGACAGCCCACTCCACACCCCACACACCCAGCAAAGACGAAATCGACGCCCTGCCCCCGTTTGAGACCCTAAGACCAGAGCGCATCACCGTGGTGCACAGCGCCGACGGCGTGCGGGCGGTGACGCCGCGTTTGCGGGCCGAGCGGGTGTGGGGTTTTGACACCGAATCCAAACCCACCTTCCTGCGCGACGAGGTGTCCGACGGACCCCATGTGGTGCAACTGGCTTGCGCCGACCACGCCTGGGTGTTTCAGCTGGGCGACCGCGCCTGCTTGCACGCCGTGGCCGAGCTGCTGGACAGCCCGGGTCATGTGTTGGCGGGTTTTGGTCTGGGCGACGACCGCAAGCGCTTGCAGCGCAAGCTTGGTGTATCGCCCGATGGCCTGCTGGAACTCAACACCCTGTTTCGCCAGCGTGGTCACCGCAAAGAAGTCGGCGTCAAGGCGGCCGTAGCGATTCTGTTTGGGCAGCGCTTTGCCAAGAGCAAAAAGGCCGCCACATCCAACTGGGCCAACGACCACTTGAGCCCGTCGCAGGTGGTGTACGCCGCCAACGACGCCTGGGGCGCTTACCGGGTGGCGCAGGCGCTGGGTGTCTGAGCGGGCGGGCGCTGGGCATCGAGCCAAGCGCGCACCTGGGCGTTGAATTCGTCGGGGCGTTCGCGCATCACCCAGTGGCCGGTGTCCATGCCCACAGCCCGGCAACCTGGGGTGGCGTTGAGCGTGTCCACCCAGCGCTGAGAATGGAACATAAATGGTTTGCGGCGCCCGTAAATAAACAAGGTGGGCAACACCGGCCCCAGCACCTGGTCCACCCGCGCCACGCCGCGCAAGCCACCCAAACTGCCCAACCACTGCATGGCATAGGGATAGTTCATGGCCCAGTGCACCGTGGCCAGGTCGCTGCGCCAGCCGACCCAGCGCGCCATGCGGCGTGTCAAGCCGTTGGCCAGCGCGGGCCACAGGGGTCCGAGCTTCCAGGCCAGCGCCAGCCACAGCTGGTAGCCCATGATTTGCAGACCCTGGCTGGCGCTGACTGAGCGCCGGTACGCGCCACTGTTGGTGTCGCCCACGTCCACGCCCACCACCCGCGCCACGCGGTGGCGGTGGCGCGCGGCATATTCGTAGCCAAAAAAGCAGCCCCAGTCGTGCAACACCAGCGTCACCGCAGCGTTCGGGCTGATGGCATCGACCTGTGCCGCCAGCCAGTCGCACATCGCGTCGACCGACAAGGGCTGCAGAGTGTCGCCAGGCTGGTACGCGGGCAGGTTCAAACACACACAGCGGTGATCGCGTTGCAACACGCCAACGGTGTCCGCCCACAAGGCGGCGGTGTCTGGCCAGCCGTGCAGCAACACCAGCACCGGACGCGCATCGGGGGATAACAGGTGATCGGTCATAGGCGACATTGTCGTCTCTGCGCCACCACCAGGGGCGCCCGAAGCTGGACAACGGACAGGCCCGTACCAACTGCGCCCGGAGCTTGCATGAACATGACAAAAACCCAAAAAAATTCTAGGTATAAGCACCCTAAAACCGACAAAAACGAACTGTTATATTGCAGTGCAACAAATCAGCTAGGAAAGGTGTGACCATGCTCTACCAGATCTACGAAACCCAGCGGTCCTTTATGGAACCGTTCTCCGACATGGCCAAGGTCGCGGCCAAGTTGTACAACAACCCCTTGTCGCCTCTGGGCCAAATGCCTTGGGCCCAGCGCGTATCGGCTGGCTACGACCTGATGCACCGCCTGGGCAAAGACTACGAAAAGCCCGTGTTTGGCATCCGCACCGTGGACGTGGACGGCTCCGAAGTGGCCATTCACGAGCGGGTCGAAATCGACAAACCGTTCTGTGAGCTGCGCCGTTTCAAGCGCTTTTCAGACGACGCCCGCACCCTGGAGCGACTCAAGCAACAGCCCGTGGTGCTGATCGTGGCACCCCTGTCGGGCCACTACGCCACACTGCTGCGCGACACCGTGCGCACCATGCTCAAAGACCACAAGGTCTATGTCACCGACTGGAAAAACGCCCGTCTGGTGCCAATGGAAGAAGGCGAATTCCACCTCGACGACTACGTGAACTATGTGCAGGAGTTCATTCGCTATCTGCAACAGAACTACGGCAACTGCCATGTCATGAGCGTGTGCCAGCCCACCGTGCCGGTGCTTGCTGCCGTGTCGCTGATGGCCAGCCGCGGCGAAACCACGCCGCTGTCCATGACCATGATGGGCGGCCCGATCGACGCCACCAAGTCGCCCACGGCGGTCAACAACTTGGCCATGCAGCGCAGCATCGACTGGTTCGAAAACAATGTGATCTACCGAGTGCCACCCAATTTCCCGGGCGCTGGCCGCCGGGTGTACCCGGGCTTTATGCAGCACACTGGTTTTGTGGCCATGAACCCCGACCGCCACGCCACCAGCCATTACGACTATTTCCAGAATCTGGTCAAAGGCGACAACGACAGCGCCGAGTCGCACCGCCAGTTCTACGACGAGTACAACGCGGTACTCGACATGGACGCCCACTACTACCTCGAAACCATTGAAACGGTGTTCCAGGAGTTCAAGCTGGTGCGCGGCACCTGGGATGTCAGAAACGAACAAGGCGAAATCGAACGCGTGCAGCCGCAAGACATCACCAACACCGGTTTGCTGACGGTCGAGGGAGAACTCGACGACATTTCCGGCTCAGGCCAAACCGCCTCCGCCCACGATTTGTGCACCAGCATCCCCAAGAGCAACCGCACCCACTTTGAGGTGGAGGGCGCTGGGCATTACGGCATTTTCAGCGGCCGGCGCTGGCGCGACATGGTCTACCCAGTGGTGCGCGAGTTTATTGCCGAACACCAAAGCGGGCAAAGCGCGAGCAAAACCCAGGCGGCGGTGCTGGCCACCTACACCCATGAGCACGCGGTGCCCGCGGGCTTGGCGCAGGCAGACGCCAGCACCCCAGCAGCACCTGCCGCTGAGCGTGTGGCCGCGCCTGCAGCCCCAGTGGCCCAAGCCGCCAAGGTAGCCAAGGCCCCCGTGGCCAAGGCCAAAAAGACCGTGGCACCGCGTGTGGCGCCCGCGCCGCTTGCCCAAGCGGCGGCACCGGCCAAGGCCAAAAGCAAGACGGTTGCCCCAAGCAAAACAGCCGCCAAAGCCGTCAGCAAGGCACCGGCGCCCAGTACCCCTGCGGCACCACCCAGCCGCCGCAAGGCCCGCTGATTGCCAGGCCCTGTGGGGTCGCGGTGGTGGTCACGGCCACCACCGGTCGTATAGTTCGTCGCCATGAACCATGAACTGGTCGACCGCATCGACGCGGCCCTGCCCCAAACCCAATGCACCCGTTGCGGCTATCCCGACTGTCGCGCTTATGCGCACGCGGTGGCCAGCGGCGAGGCGGCGATCAACCAGTGCCCGCCGGGGGGTGACGAAGGCATTCGCCGCCTGGCCGCACTGACCGGCCAAGCGGTGCTGCCGCTCAACCCCGACCACGGCATCGACGGGCCACTCACCGTGGCGGTGATCGACGAAAACTGGTGCATCGGCTGCACGCTGTGTATCAAAGCCTGCCCCACCGACGCCATCATCGGCACCCACAAACGCATGCACACCGTCATCGAGCCGTGGTGCACCGGTTGTGAGCTGTGTATTCCGGTGTGCCCAGTCGACTGCATTGCGCTGGACATAGTCAGCGGCGACACAACCGGCTGGGACGCCTGGACACCTGAGCAGGCCCACACCGCCAAAACGCGTTACGAGGCACACAAGCTGAGGTTGGAGCGCGAAGCGGTGGCGCATGAGGCGCGACGGGTGTCCAAGGCCGAGACCAAGCTGGCCGATTTGGCCGCACACACCAAGAGTGACTCCACCGCCGAGACCGAGCGCAAGCGCACCATCATCGAAGCCGCATTGGCCAAGGCGCGCGAGCGCCAAGCCGCGCCCCGCACGCCCAAGCCCTAAGCCCCGCCATTAGCCCCGCCATTAGCCCGCCATCAACCAACCCATGCCACAGCTCATCAAACTCAGCGCCCAGATGCCGGGCACACCCAGCACCGACCACCCCAAGCCCGAACGCCTGCTGCAAGGCAACCCGCTGCGCGAGACCTGGAATTTGGTGGACCAAGGCCTGAGCGCCGGGCAGGTGTTTTGTGGCGTGTGGCGCTGCGAAGTGGGCCATTGGCGCATCGCCATGGGGCCCACCGAACGCGAACTGTTCACTGTGCTGCAAGGGCGCTGCCGGGTGCACGACACGGCAGGCCACTGTGAAGAAGCCGGCCCGGGCGAAGGCATTTACATCCCGCCGGGCTTTACAGGGGCGTTCGAAGTGATCGAGCCCCTGACCAAGACTTACATGATCTGCGAGTAGGCCTCGATCACCTCGGGCGGTGCTTGCACTAGCTCAATGAGCACGCCCTCACCTGCGATCGGAAACTCGTCGTTCGACTTGGGGTGCAAAAAGGTGATGTCGTACCCAGCTGCACCCTTGCGGATGCCACCGGGTGCAAAACGCACCCCCTTGGCAGTCAGCCACTCCACCGCCACCGGCAGGTTGTCCACCCACAAGCCAATGTGGTTGAGCGGTGTCGTGTGCACCGCCGGTTTCTTCTCAGGGTCCATCGGCTGCATCAGATCGACCTCGACCTTGAACGGGCCACTGCCGATGGCGCAGATGTCTTCATCCACGTTTTCCCGTTCGCTCTGGAAGGTACCGGTTTTCTCCAAGCCCAGCATGTCCACCCACAACGTCTGCAGGCGCAGCTTGTCAGGGCCCCCGATGGCGATCTGCTGGACGCCCAGGACTTTGAAAGGTCTTAGGGTGCCGCGGCGATCCGGCGCAGGGCCGCCCCAAGCCGGATCAGCCCCCTCGGGGGGCAGCGACCCGCGTAGCGGTGGAGTGTGGGGGCCGCTCATTTCGCGAACTCCACAATCGGCTGATCCACCACCAGGCTCTCGCCTTTGTTGGCCAACACCTTGCTCACGACACCGTCGGCCGCAGCAAACAGCACGTTTTCCATCTTCATGGCTTCGATCACGGCCACGCGCTCGCCGGCCTGCACTTTTTGGCCGGGCTGTACCGCCACATCGACCAGCAGGCCAGGCATGGGCGAGAGCACAAACTTGCTCATGTCCGGCGGTGCCTTGAACGGCATCAGCTTGTGCAGCTCGGCCATGCGCGGCGAGACCACCATGGCTTCGAGCTTGGTGCCGTTGTGCTGCACCACCAGGGCCAGCGGGTTTTTGGGGCTGCCGCGCTCAATTTGTGCGGTGAACGGCACGCCGTTGGATTCGCCCCGAATCACCACGTCGTTGAGGCGAGACAAAGAACTGATCTTGTACTTGCGCTCGCCCACCTGCACGGCGGCGTAACCGGTTTCGCCCACAAACTCGTCCACATGGACCGCGCTGTAACGGTGTTGGCCATCGGGAGACAGAGCAATGACGGTGTAGTCCTTGCCCACTTTGACGCCGTAACCGGGCAATTGCCCACTGATGCCGGTGGCGCGCTCGCGGCTCTTGCGGCGCACAAAGGCGGCCAACGCGACCAGAAAATCGGGGTCGCTGTGGGGCACCTCTTCGGCACGGAACCCGCTGGGGTAGTGCTGGGGAATGAAGCCGGTGTTGTAGTTGCCGGCCACAAAACCCGGGTGCGCCAGCAAGGCGGCTTGGAACGGAATGTTGCTGCTGATGCCCCGAATCACAAAGCCATTGAGCGCTTCGCGCATCTTGGCAATCGCGTCATTGCGGTCCTTGCCGTGCACGATGAGCTTGGCGATCATCGAGTCGTAATACATCGGGATCTCGCCGCCTTCGAACACCCCGGTGTCGACCCGCACACCGTACTTGTGTGCGGTGTCGGCTTGCCACATGGTCTCTTCGGGCGGCGAAAAACGCACCAGACGGCCAGTGGACGGCAGGAAGTTGCGGAAGGGGTCTTCGGCGTTGATGCGGCACTCCATGGCCCAGCCGTCGCGCTTGACATCGGCCTGGGTGAAGGCCAGCTTCTCACCAGCGGCCACACGGATCATTTGCTCCACCAAGTCCAGCCCGGTGATGCATTCGGTCACGGGGTGCTCCACCTGCAGGCGGGTGTTCATTTCCAGGAAGTAAAAGTCCTGGTCTTTGCCCAC
>CAMBOY010000125.1 GCA_945869245.1 Hydrogenophaga intermedia | reverse complement strand
TCGGCGCTGCAATACCAAGTGGCCAAACCCATTGTGGACGCCATCATGAAAGACGCCGGCCTGGCCAACCCCTCGCTCACTGGCATCAGCGAATCGGTGGCGCAGATGATCAGCCCACCCCTGCAAGCCGCCATTCCGGCGGACGCTGCGGCGGCAAGCGTGACTGAAAACGCCGGCAAATAAATCCGAGATGGTTGTCAAGCCACGCGGGCTGAAGGGCTCGCGTGGCTCTTTTTTGACTCAGCGCATGGCTCGCTGTGATAGCAGCTGGAGCGCATAGGATCAGCTCAACGGGCGCATCAGTGATGCGACGTTGGCTGGGCGACAGATTGGCGCGCAAACTCGTTGGCTGCATCTCTAGACATTGATGTCATTGATACGTTCATGATATCTTTGACCCACCATGAAATCCACTCAACAAATCACCTTGCGCCTGCCGGACGATCTGGCGCGGCAACTGGCCGCCTGCACGCCTTCGCGCAAACGCAACCAGTTTGTGGTGGAGTTGGTGCGCCGTGAGTTGGACCGCGAAAGCCGTGAGTTAGAGGAAGCCGCCCAGCGGCTGTCCGCTCTGGAGGCGGCCCACGCCGTTGAAGACAGCGATTGGCTGGATCTGGACACCAGCGACTCCCACTGGGGCGAGTTCGATGAAGAGCGTTTTCTGAACGAGCTGGCAGCCAAGCAGCTGCCGCTGAGCAAGGCGCCCAGGGCCGCATCGGCATGAAGTCCATCTTGCGTGGACAGGTGCATTGGGTGCAGCTGGACCCGGCGCGCGGATCGGAGATGGCCAAGCGCCGCCCGTGCGTGGTGTTGTCGGTCAAAGAAATCAACGACCACCGCCGAACGGTGGTCGTCCTGCCGCTGACCACCACCGACACCCCGGCGGTGTTTCCCTTGTTGATCGCCACCCCATCGGTGAGCCCCAGCTCCAAAGTGCGCACCGAACACATCCGGGCCATCGACAAGTCGCGACTGTCGGGGTACATCACCGACATGGGCAAGGACGATCTGGTGGAGATTGACCGGGCGCTGTGCAAAGTGCTCGGGATCAAAACCCCGGCGGGCACGCCGTAACGTGCGACTCGCAGACACTGCCACAACAGTGGGCTTCATGAACCGGGGCGGCGGGCGAATGAATGGTGTCGACGCTGTCGACACCATTGAAGCCTACTGAAAAAGCCGCCCCCGCCTTTGGCGACAATAGCGCCTTATGAAACACCTCTTGCCCCAGGAAGCCTGGGCCTGGTTGCAGGCCGAGCGCGAGCGTGCGCAGACCGCCGGCCGGCCCGAGCCGCTGTTTGTGGATGTGCGCATGGAGATCGAGTCGCTCTATGTGGGCCGCCCGCCGGGGGTGGAGAACATTCCCTGGTACGAATACCCCGAACTCACGCCCGACCCGGCCGCCTTTGTGGCGGCGGTGCAGCGGCTGGCCGCTGGTCAAGACCACCCGGTGCTGCTGATTTGCCGCAGCGGCAAGCGCACGGTGGACGCTGGGCTGGCGCTCGAAGGCGCCGGCTTCAGCGACGTAGCGCATGTGGTGCACGGCTTTGAAGGCGAGTTGAACGACCATTTCAAGCGCAGCACGGTCAACGGCTGGCGCTTTGACGGGCTGCCCTGGGAACAGATGTGATTGATGTGTCTGCCGAGGGCGAGACGCTGGAGCTGTGCTCGGCGGTGCTCGAAGAGGTGTTTGGCTACGACACCTTCCGCGGGCCGCAAGCGGGCATCGTCACCCATGTGGCCGACGGCGGCGACGCGCTGGTGCTCATGCCCACCGGTGGCGGCAAAAGCCTGTGTTACCAAATCCCCGCCATCGTGCGGCACCGCCAGGGCAAAGGCGTGGCGGTGGTGGTGTCGCCGCTGATTGCGCTGATGCACGACCAAGTGGGCGCGCTGCTCGAAGCCGGCGTGGCGGCGGCCTTTCTGAACTCCAGCCTGTCGCTCGATGAAGCGCAGCAAATCGAAAAGCGCTTGCTGCGTGGCGAGCTGACCCTGCTCTACGCCGCGCCCGAGCGACTGACCACGCCGCGCTTTCTGGCACTGATGGATTCGCTGCACGAGCGCGGCTTGCTGAGCCTGTTTGCCATCGACGAAGCGCACTGCGTGAGCCAGTGGGGCCACGACTTCCGGCCCGAATACCGCCAGCTCGGTGTGTTGCCCGAGCGTTACCCCGGTGTGCCGCGCGTGGCGCTCACCGCCACCGCCGACGACCTGACCCGGCAAGACATGCTGGGGCACCTGCAGCTGGAAGCGGCGCAGCAGTTTGTCAGCAGCTTTGACCGGCCCAATATCCGCTACCAGCTGGTGGAAAAGAAGGACGGCATGACGCAGCTGCTGCGCTTCATCCGCAGCGAGCACGTCGGCCCACAGGGCAGCGACGCGGGCATTGTGTATTGCCAGTCGCGCCGCCGGGTGGAAGAGGTGGCGGCCCAGCTCTGTGAGGCGGGGCTCGACGCGCTGCCCTACCACGCGGGCCTGGACCCGCAAACGCGCCAGCGCCACCAAGACCGGTTCTTGCGCGACGAGGGCGTGATCATGGTGGCCACCATCGCCTTTGGCATGGGCATCGACAAACCCGATGTGCGGTTTGTGGCGCACCTGGACCTGCCCAAAAACATCGAAGGCTATTACCAAGAGACTGGCCGCGCCGGGCGCGACGGCGAGCCCGCCAACGCCTGGGCCTGCTACGGCCTACAAGACGTGGTGAACCAGCGCCGCATGATCGACGAAAGCCCGGCCGGCGACGAGTTCAAGCAGGCGCTGCGCGGCAAGCTCGACGCGCTGCTGGCCCTGGCCGAATCGACCGACTGCCGGCGCGTGCGCTTGCTCGCTTACTTCGGAGAGGAATACCAGGGGCCGGATGCGGCTGGTTTCGCCGCCGGGCCGCCCCAAGGCGAAACGCGCCCCCCTCGGGGGGGCAGCGACCCGCGCAGCGGCGCAGCGTGGGGGGTCAAGTGCTGGAACTGCGACAACTGTTTGAACCCGCCGGCGCAACAGGATGCGACCGAGGCAGCGCGCAAGCTGCTGTCGTGCATCTACCGCGTCGAAAAAGCGGGCACCGCGTTTGGCGCCGGGCATATCATCGACATTCTGCGCGGCAAGCGCAGCGACAAGGTGCAGCAATACGGCCACGAGGCCTTGAGCACCTTTGGCATTGGCGCGGACATGACCGAAGCGCAGTGGCGCGCGCTGCTGCGCCAGCTGATTGCGCTCGGTGTGGTGGCGGTGGACGCCGCGCCCTTCAACACCCTGCACCTGGCCGATGCGGCGCGCCCGATTTTGCTGGGCGAGCAATCGGTGCAGATGAAGGTGGGCGCCGACAAGACCACCAGCGCCCCGCGCAAGCGCCGCGCCGATGTGGCCGACGACGGCACACCGCTGTCGCTGGCCGAACGCGACTGCCTGGACGCGCTCAAGGCCTGGCGCGGCGAGGTGGCGCGCTCGCACAACCTACCGGCCTATGTGATCTTTCACGACAGCACGCTGCGCGCCATTGCACAACGCAGCCCGCGCAGCGAAGCCGATTTGGACGGCATTCCCGGCCTGGGACAGAAGAAACGCGAAGCCTACGGCGCCGAGGTGCTGCGGGTGGTGGGCAGCGTCACAAGGGATTGAACGGCGGAACGTGGGGGCTCAAGTTGCAGGCGCCGGGCCGCCCCAAGCCTGAAACGCGCCCCCTCGGGGGGCAGCGACCCATGCGCAGCAGGGGAGCGTGGGGGCTCTAGTTTCAGGCGCCGGGCCGCCCCAAGCCTGAAACGCACCCCCTCGGGGGGCAGCGAGCCGCGCAGCGGCGCAGCGTGGGGGCTCAAGTTTCAGACGCCGGACCGGCCCAAGCCTGAAACGCACCCCCTCGGGGGGCAGCGAGCCGCGCAGCGGCGCAGCGTGGGGGCTCACACATCCACGATAAGCACGGGCGTCTGGCTGCGCGAGCAGCAGGGCGTGAACGCGTCGTTGGCGGCGCGTTCGGCGTCGGTCAAAAAATGGTCACGGTGGTCGGGCACGCCGCCTTTGACCCCGGTCAGGCAGGTGCCACACACGCCTTGTTCGCACGACATGGGAATGTCAAAACCAGCGGCCTGCAGCGCGGCGAGCGCGGTTTGGCTGGCGCCCACCGCAATGCGCTGGCCGGTGGCGGCGATTTCAATCTCAAATGGGGTGTTGATGGCTTCGGTCATGTTGCAGTTTCTGCGGCGATCCAGCGGTCGATGACGCGGCGCGCGCCCACGCCACCGGCGTCGATATTGAGTTTGAGCAGCCCGCGTTCGGGCCACCGGCTGAGGTTGGCTTGCTGGCGTTCCAGCATCTCCAAGTCTTCCGAAAAGATCTTGCCCTGCCCTTCCCGGATCTGCGCGGTGAGCGCCTCGTCTTTCGGCTTGAACTTGCGCGCCATGCCCCAGAAGTACCACATGGTGGTGTCGGTCTCGGGGGTGATGAAGTCCACCACCACGCTGTAGACCTTGTGGCTGTCGGGCGCGTTGTAGCCGCCGTGCCCGGCGTGGGCCACACCCACTTCAATCATCACCTGGCTCGGCGGGGTGAAGCGGCAAATCTGCCAGCGGTCCACCGGCACGTCGTCGGCCAGGCCGTTGCCGCGCAGGGCGGCGCGCCAAAACGGCGGGGCCGGGATGTTGTGCATGAAGCGGCTGGTGACCACCTCGTCGCTGCTGGCGGTGGTTTTGCAGGGCGTCTCGTCGATCTCGGGCTGGCCGATGCTGCTGGCGTGCACATAGGTTTCGTGCGTCAGGTCCATCAGGTTGTCGACCATGAGGCGGTAGTCGGCCTTGACGTGGTAGAGCCCACCGCCAAAGGCCCAATCGGGGTGGTTGTGCCAATGCTGCTGAGGAATGGTGGCTTCGTCCGCTTTTGCCGCATCGCCGGGCCACACCCAGATAAAGCCATAACGTTCCACCGCCGGGTAGGCGCGGATGGCGGGAAAGCCGCCCACGCGCTGGCCCGGCATGGACACGGTTTTGCCGTCGCAGCCCATCACCAGGCCGTGGTAACCGCACATGAGCTGGCCTTCGCACACACGGCCCAGCGACAGCGGCGCGCCCCGGTGCGGGCAAAAGTCTTCGAGCGCAGCCACGCTGCCGTCGGCTTGGCGGTAGAACACCAGTTTGGCGTTGCAGATGGTGCGGCCCAGCGGCTTATTGCCCAGTTCGTGCGACTGCGCGGCAACGTACCAGGTGTTGACGGGAAAGGTGCCCATGGCTGCTCCCGATTCAGCATACTGAATGAAGTGCCATTGTAGGCAGCGCGCTCACCAGACAGCGCAGGGTTTTCCCCGGTGTGGGTCGCGCTGCGGTGGCGGCCTCAGGGCGCGGCGTCCAGCCCCGCCACCCGCTGCAGCAGGGCCAAAAACGCGCCGCGCTCGGCGGCCGACAGGGGGCCCAACAAATCGTCGTACATGGCGTTGACGCGCGGCAGCATCTCGGCGAGCACCGCCTGGCCTTCGTCGCTCAGGCGCAGGCTGCGCTGGCGCCGGGGCAGCAGCTCGCGGTGCAGCCAGCCCTTGGCCTCCAACCGGGTCGCGATGTCGGCGGTGGTCGATGTGTCCAGCGCCACGCGCTCGGCCAGTGTCACCTGGTCGAGCCCGGGCTCGGCGTGCACCGCACGCAGCACCGCGTACTGCACCGGGGTGATGTGGCGGCCGTGGTGCTCGGCAAACAGCGCCACCGCGCGCTGGTGGGCGCGGCGAATCAGGTGGCCCGGTTCGGCCACCAGCGGCTGGGGGTCGGTGGGAGTGCGCGGCATGGGCCGCACTGTAGCGTGTGCGGTCGCGCGTGGGCGGTTACAGAAAACCGACCGAGCGCGACTCGCGCACCTCGGGCTTGATGCGGTGCTCGGCTTCGAGCTGCTCCAGAAACGCCTCGGGGCTCAAGGTGTCGCCCAAGATGCGCGCTTGGCGCTGCACCGCCGCAAAGTCGCCCGGGCACAGCTGGTCGAGCCGCACCAGCCGCGCCTGCAGCGCGGCGGTGAGCGCCTCGGCGCGGCCACCGAGCGCCTCGACCACAAACATGCGTTCGCGCTGCTCTGGGCGCAGCGGCCGAAAACCAATCTTGAAGGTGAAGCGGCGCAGCGCCGCCTGGTCGATGCGGTCCATCAGGTTGGTGGTGCAGATGAACACACCGCCAAAGCGCTCCATGCCCTGCAGCATCTCGTTGACCTCGGTGACCTCGTAGGTGCGCTGGGCACCCCGGCGGTCTTGCAAAAAGCTGTCGGCCTCGTCGAGCAGCAGCACCGCTTGCTCGGCCTGGGCCTGGGCAAACATGGCGGCCATTTGCTGCTCGGTTTCGCCGACAAACTTGCTCATCAGGTCGCTGGCGCGGCGCAGCATGAGCGGGCGGCCCAAGGCGCGGGCCAGGTGCTCGGCCAGCGCGGTTTTGCCAGTGCCGGGCGGCCCGTAAAAACACAGGGTGCCGTGACCGCGCGCGCGCAGCGCTTCGATCATGCGGTCCACCGGGTAGCGCGACTCGGTGTGCAGCATGGCCAGGTCGTATTGCGTCGGACAATCGCGCTCGGGCGTGTCGGCACGCCGGCCCAGGGCCTCGTCGGCGTGGGCCAACTGGCGCTCGATCAGCGCGTCCAGCGGCGCGGTTTTGCGCCGGCCTTTGGCCGCTGGCTCGGGCTGCGCCAATTGGGCAAACCGCACCGCCGTTTCAATTTGCGCCGGCGTCAAGCCTTGGCGCTGCGTCAGGCGCGCCACCAACTCGGCCGACACCGCCACCTTGGCCAAGGCGCGGCGCACCAGTTGCTCGCGCGCGCCAGGCGGCGGGCTCTTGAGTTCCAGGTGGTAGGCAAAACGGCGGCGAAACGCCGGATCGATTTGCTCAATGCGATTGGTCACCCACAGCGTGGGCACCGGATTGGTCTCCAAAATCTGATTGACCCAGGCCTTGCCGCTGACGCTGCCGCTGGTGGGTGGCAAGCGCTCGGCCCGCGCCATGAACTGCGCCGCCTCGGTCGAGATGGGTGGGAACACGTCTTCCACCTCATCGAACAGCAGCGCCGAACGCGCCGTGCCTTTCAAAAACACCTGCGCAATCTGCAGCGAGCGGTAGCGGTCGCGCCCGCTGAGCGCGTGGCCGTCGCGGTCGGCGTACTCCACCTCAAACAGCTCCAGCCCAGCTTGCTGCGCCAGCAGGCGCGCCAGCTCGGTCTTGCCGGTGCCGGGCGGGCCGTAAATCAGCACATTGACACCCGGCGTCTGCCGCACCACCGCCTCGCGCAGCAGCTGCGACAGCAGGCGTACGTCGTCGACCACAAACGAAAAGTGATCGGGCGTGAGCGCGGTGCGCGCCGCCGGGCGGGTGAACACCGCCATCAGCTCGCGCTCGTTGCGGTACTGGCGCATCAAGACCGGCGGCAGTTTTTCGCTCACCTTCATCAGGTCGGCCAAATCGGTGATGTTGTGCTCAGAAATCAGGTTGTCGACCAGGCCAATGCGCTCCAGCCGGCAACCGGCGCGCAACGCCTCGGCCACGTCCTGCGGCTTGACGCCAGCGAGTTCGGCGATGGTGGCGTAGGCCTCGGGTGCGTTGTTGACCTTGAACTCCACCAGCATCGAGCGCAGCTCGCGCTGGTAGCGCGCCAAGGTGCCAAACAGCAGCAGCGCGCGCTCGGCCTTGTTGAGGTGCAGCAGCTGCGCCAGCGCGTCGATGTTTTTTTCCACCAAGGTGCGCTGGCGCTGCAGCACCTGGGTCAGCCAGTCGGCGGTGCTGCGGATCACCAGCAGCACATCGCGGGCGTGGTCTTTGGCGTAGTCGTCCAAGTAAAAGAACAGCGTGCCTTCTTCATAGGGGCCACGCCACTGCCCGTAGCGCTCCATAAAGGCGGCGGTGGACAACTTTTCGTGGTCCAGCCACAGGCTGTTGTCGGCGCAGCGCAGCGCCAAGAACCGCCGCAAGCGCTGCAACACGGTGTGTGGCCACACCAGGTGGCGACCACTGAGGCCCAACAAGGTGTTGAGGTCGCGCCGCACATGAAACTGCGCGCCCTGGCGCGAGGCCAGCGTCAACACAAAATGCGAACACATGAAGTCCAGCACCGGCACCTGGCGCCAGCCCGGCGGCACAAACAGCCGGCCGTCGGCAGACCGGGCGGCATCGCGGCGCTCCGGTTCCGGGGTGGGTGGGTCCGCGACCGCGTCGCGTCCCAAGGTGCGTTTGCCCATGCCACGATCTCCTGCAAGTGGCGCTGATTCTGTGCAGCACGCCGATGGCGGTGAAATGACCACCCGGCTTGTGGGCGGACCATACCGCAGGCCTTGGCGCTTGTGAAGACGGCACAAGGATTACTGCAGGCGCGCACCCCGGGCTTGGGGGGCACGCCCACTCTGATCTAAAATCAGTGGCAGATGTTTTTAACGAATTTTGGAGTTCACCATGTCGCACCATGACCACAGCCACGACACCGAAGCCGAGCAAGACGTGGTGGAAGCCATCACCCCACACATGCCGATTGTGCTGCCGGTGGTGGGCGGCGTGCTGATGCTGCTGTTGGCCTTTATTGCGGTGTACATGGCCTAAAGCCACGGCCTACACCCCCCAACAAGCCGGTCTAGCCGGCTTTTTTTGCGTCTGCGGCCCGCACCAACTGCCATCTGTGCATTAGGTTATGCAAGTTGCGCATGTAACTAACCGGTAACTGACAAA
>CAMBOY010000124.1 GCA_945869245.1 Hydrogenophaga intermedia | reverse complement strand
AAAAAGAAGGCGACAAAAACAACTACGCCATCGAGATGGAGCCGGTGCTGGCTGAGCGCATCCAGAAGGAAGAAGACGTCAAGACGCTGATCGAGCTGGCGCAAAAGCTCGAAGGCATGGCGCGCAACATCGGCATGCACGCCGGGGGGGTGCTGATTGCGCCGGGCAAGCTCACCGATTTTTGCCCGCTGTACATGCAGCCGGGCAGCGACTCGGCGGTGAGCCAGTACGACAAGGACGATGTGGAAGCCATCGGCCTGGTGAAGTTCGACTTTTTGGGCCTGGCCACGCTCACCATTCTGGAGATCGCGCGCGAGCTGATCATGCGGCGGCATAAGGGGCAGGAGCACTTCCGCTTCGAAGACGTGCCGCTGGACGACCCCAAGGTCTATGCGCTGTTCTCCAAGGGCCAGACCGAGGCGGTGTTCCAGTTTGAAAGCCGGGGCATGCAAGGCATGCTGCGCGACGCCAAACCCACACGCCTGGAAGATCTGATCGCGCTCAACGCGCTGTACCGCCCGGGCCCGATGGACCTGATCCCGAGCTTTGTGGCGCGCAAACACGGGCGCGAGCCGGTGGAATACCCGCACCCAGCGGTGGCCGACATGCTGTCTGAGACCTACGGCATCATGGTCTACCAAGAGCAGGTGATGCAGACCGCACAGATCCTGGGCGGCTACTCACTCGGTGGCGCCGACCTGCTGCGCCGCGCCATGGGCAAGAAAAAGGCCGAAGAAATGGCCGAGCACCGCGAGAAGTTCCGCGCCGGTGCGCTCAAGACCCACGGCATTGCCCAGGAAAAGGCCGACGAAATCTTCGACTTGATGGAGAAGTTCGCCGGCTACGGCTTCAACAAGTCGCACGCCGCTGCCTACTCGCTGCTGGCCTACCACACCGCTTGGATCAAGGTGCATTACACCGCCGAGTTCTTCTGCGGCAACATGACGGTGGAGATGGACAACACCGACAAGCTCAAGGTGTTGGTGGAAGACGCGCAGAAGATGGGCCTGGCCTTCGAGCCGCCCGACGTGAACCGCGGCACCCACCGCTTTGAGCCGGTGACCGACCAGGTCATTCGCTACGGCCTGGGGGCGGTCAAGGGCACCGGTGAGCAGGCCATTGAGGCCATTGTGGCCGCGCGCGAAGGGCGGGGCGAAGGCCCCAATGGCAGCGACAAAGGTCCGTTCACCAGCCTGTTCAATTTCTGCTTGCGGGTCGACCGCCAGCGCCTGAACAAGCGCACGGTTGAGGCGCTGATCAAGGCCGGGGCGTTTGACAGCATCCACCTCAACCGCGCCGAGTTGCTGGCCTCGGTGGACTTGGCCTTTGAGTGGGCCGCCACCCAGCACGCCAACGCCAACCAAGGTGGCCTGTTCGATTTGATGGGCGAGGGCGCGTCCGACCAAGAGCCACCGCTGGTCGCGGCCATGCCGTGGGGGGTGAAAGAGCGCCTGGGTCATGAAAAAACCGCCATCGGCTTTTACTTCTCGGGCCATCTGTTTGACGAGGTCGAGCGCGAGGTGCGCCGTTTTGCCCGCACACCGCTGGCCGATGTGGTCGACAGCCGCGACCCGGTGATTTTGGCTGGCATTGTGGGCGATTTGCGCATCATCAACGGCCAGCGCGGCAAGGTGGCGATCTTCAAGCTCGACGACAAGACCGGCGCGATCGAGGCCACCGCCGACGAGCGCCTGATCAACGAGCACCGCGATCTGCTCAAGGACGACGAGCTGATTGTGGTGCAGGCGCTGGCGCAGCCCGATCGCTTCTCGGGCGGCCTGCGCCTGAAGCTGCAGCAGGTCTGGGACCTGGGGGCGGCGCGCTGCCGCTTTGGCAAATACCTGCGGGTGGCGGTCAATGGCCAAGCGCCCGATGTGGCCGCGCTGGTGCGCGAGTTTCCGGCGCGTCGCGAATCGACCGAGCAGGGTGAGTTGGTGCGCGGTCTGCCGGTGCGCCTCGTACTGGAGCGCCCGGGCGCGGTGTGTGAACTGCAACTCGATGAGCGAGCGCTGTTTTTCCCCAGTGATGCGGCGCTGGCGAGCTGGATGGCGCAAGCGCACCAACAGCAAGCGACCGTGATGTTCGACTGACAGAGGCTCTTATGGATCTGAACACCGCCGTCCCTGTCATTGCCGCCGTGTCCGCCGCTTATGTGGTGGTGTTCGTGCGCATGGTGCGCAAACACCCCAGCGTCGGCGGTCCATCGCGCTGGATGTGGGCTGCCGCGTGCGAGAGCCTGGCCGTGTTGCTGCTCGGACGCCCTGAGGTGCCGGTCTGGCTCGGGGCCTGGCTGGGCTGCACGCTGGTGGTGGCGGGTGGTTTGTTCAATTGGTCGGGCATCTGCCAATACATGCGTTGGACGCAGCCGCGTCAGGCGCCTTGGTGGATTTTGCTGCTCGCCTCAGCCAGCACCGCTGCGGTGGTGTGGTGGGACGCCCCGGTGCAATGGTTCCTGACGGTGTGTTTTGTGTCGATCGCGGTGATCATCGCTTTGTTGGCACGCGATCAACGGCTGGGGCAGCGCGCCGATCAGGCGCTCGATTTGAAGGCGCTGGATCGGGTCCTGCTGTTGGAGCTGCTACTCATTGCCCTGTTGTTGCCCTTGATTTGGTGGTACTTGCCCAGCACGCCATTGGACGACCTGCGCAACAGCTGGTTCTTTGTGCTGCTCGGGGTGTATGCGATCGACACCGTGTTGCGCATGACCTTGTACTTCATGCTGGTGACCCAGCGGCTGCAGCGCGACACCGACACCGCGCAGCAAGCGGTGCTCAACCGCCAGCGGCGCATGACCGCGCTGATGGAAAACCTGTCGGCCGGTGTGCTGGTGTTTCGCTCGGGCGCCGTGGTGAGCGAATCCAACAAAGTTGGTCTGGAGCTGTTGGCGTTCGCCGGTGAAGACGCTGGCGCCTGGCGCTGGATCGATGAGAACGAGCGCGAACTCGGTCTGCTCGATCGGCCCATTCAGCCGGGCGCCACACCCATGGGCAGCATCACCGACCGGGTCTTGGGCATCCGTTCGAAGGATGGCAAAAAACACCGGTGGATACTCTGCAACACCTACCGGCAATACGAAGAAGACGATTCCAACGAACCTCTGACCGTGCTCACATTCATCGATGTGACGGCACGCAAAGAGGCCCAAGACCGCCAAAAGGCGTTGGAAGCCGAACTCGCGCAAAGCCAAAAAATGCAGGCCCTTGGCACCTTGGCCAGCGGAGTCGCCCACGATTTCAACAACATCCTGGCGGCCATTTTGGGCAACGTGACCCTCATCAACGAGACGCAGCGCCTGCCGGTGGACATGCAGCAAAACGTGGATCAGGTCAACAAAGCCGCTCAGCGCGGCCGCGATCTGGTGAACCAAATCCTGGCCTTTAGCCGCCAAAAATCGGTCGCGCTCAAGCCCATCGACACCAGCCACCTGGCCAAGGAGACGCTGGCCTTGCTCAAGCTGTCGGTGCCCGGCGGGGTGACGCTGCGGGTGGACATTCCCGACGAACTGCCGCGCATGCGCGCCGACTTCACCCAGATGGTGCAGGTGCTGCTCAATCTGGGCGTCAATGCGGTGCACGCCCTGCCACGCGCCGGCGGCGTGCTGGAGCTGACCGTCAGCGCGTTTGCGCCCGACACCCCGGGCTTGCCGGTTGCGCTGGCCGACCGCTGCCGCGAGCAAGGGGTAGAGGTGCTGTGTTTTACAGTGCAGGACAATGGCAGCGGCATGGACGCGGCGACACTGTCGCGCATCTTCGAGCCGTTCTTCACCACCAAAGGCCAAGGCAAAGGCACGGGCCTGGGCTTGTCCATGGTGTACGGCATTGTGCAGTCGCATGAGGGGGAAATTGTGGTTCAGAGCACGCCTGGCGTTGGCAGCCGTTTCGACTTGTTTTTTGCGGGCCTGCCGGTCTCTACCCACACCGGCGATACCCAGCCGGCCGATTTGGCGGGCAGTGACGGTGCGGTGTTGCTGGGGTCCAACCGCACGCCACACATCCTGTATGTGGACGACGACCCCACCATTGTGTTTGTCGTCAAGCGGGTGCTGGAGCTCAAAGGCTGGATCGTCGACGCCTACCAAAATCCCTATGAAGCGGTCGAGGCCTTCAAGGCCCAGCCGGACGCCTTTGACCTGGTCTTGTCCGACCACCAGATGCCAGCCATGTCGGGCATGGACGTGGCGCGCCAAGTGCTCGAACTGCGGCCTCAGCAGTTGGTGGCGCTGATCTCGGGCTTTGTCTCGGAAGAACTGGAAATGCAGGCCCAGTCGGTGGGGGTGGCGGCGGTGCTGATGAAAGCCGACTCGATTGCCGAACTGGCCAAGCGGGTGGCCGAGTTGTTGCGCCAGCGCCCGCCGGGCCACTGAGTGGCCGCAGGTGCTGCAGCCGGTCTCACTGCTCCTTGGGCCGCAGCTCGATGATCAGGTCTGAAGGCACGCGGCCGTCGGTGTCGCGGGGCAAATTGCCGGTGCGGTCCATGGCTCTCAAGGCGGCTTGGTCCCAGGCCGGATGGCCGCTGGTTTTGTGCACCGTGCGCGCGACGATGGTGCCGTCGGGTGCGGTGCGCACCCGCAGTTCGACCACCGGGTTGCCCGGCAGGTCGTCGTCAAAACGGATATTGGGGCGAATGCGCGCCGCGACCTTGGCGCTGTAACCCGCCGAGGGCCCGCTGGACTGCGCCGCTTGTCCCGATCCGCCCGATCCAGTGGCGCTGCCCAGTTGGGCCATTTGGGCCGTTTGCCGCCTGATCTGCTCATCGCGGTTTTTGTCGAGCGCGGCTTGTTCGGCCTTGTTGCGTGCGTCTGCTTGCTTGGCCTCGGCGCGCGCTGTTCGCGCCGCTTCCTCTTTGGCCCGGCGCTCTTTGCGGGCTTCTTCGTCGCGTCGTTTCTTGTCGGCTTCAGCTTGTTGTTGGGCCAGTTGCTGTTTCTTTTGCTCCGCCTGCCGCCGCGCTTCGTCGGCTTTGGCCTTGTCCCTGGCCACTTGTGCCGCACGTTCCTTGGCCGCTTCCTGTTTGCGCTCTTGCTCCAGCCGTCGCGCCTCCTCGCGCTCGCGCTGGGCTTTTTCGCGTTGGCGCAGCGCGATGTCGGCGTCCTGCGGGTTCTGCGCTTGTGCACGCGCGGGCGGGGGGACGGGCACAGCGGGCTTGGTCCGCTCAGGTGGCGGGGGCGGTGCAGCAGGGGCCACAGCGGGCGGGGCAGCGTCTTGCGGCAGCCTGGACCACAGCTCTGCCGAGACCGCGCTCACCTCGGGCTCGTCGCGCCAGCTCACGCCCCAGGCCAAGGCCACCACCAGCAGCGCATGCACGCCCAAGGCCAAGCCGGCGGGCAGTCCCCACTTCGCGCCCTCGGGTGGCGCCAGTGCCAGGTGTTCGGCGGTGGTGGCGTAGGTGCGCATGGCCGTTGTCAAGGCTGCTGTTGCACCGACAAGCCGACCCGAGCCACCCCGGCGCGCTGCAGGCGGTCCATGGTTTTGATCACGGTCTCATAGGTCAGCGTTTTGTCGGCGCTGATGATCACCGGCGCCGGTGCGCTCGCATCGGCCTCGCTGGCCAACTGCTGCAGCTGCTTCACCCGTGGGCCGAGTTCGCGCTCGCTCACCGACTGCGCTTCGCCCGGTGTGCGGCTGTCGCGCACCGCGAGGGCGCCGTCTTTGTCGATGGTGACCACCACAAAACGGTCGGGTTGGCGGTCGGCCTGGCCGACGCTGGGCACGTTGATCACGCTGGGCGTGATCAGCGGCGCGGTCACCATAAAGATGATGAGCAGCACCAACATGACGTCGATGAACGGCACCATATTGATCTCGTTGATGGTGCGGCGCCCGCGGCCGCGTGCGGCGATTTTGGCCATGGCCTCAGTGCCCCGAGACCGACTGGCCGCCGACGTTGCGCTGCAGGATGTTGGAGAACTCTTCCATGAAGGTTTCCAGCTGGTTGGCGGTGCGGTCGATCTGGTGGGCAAAGCGGTTGAACGCCACCACCGCCGGAATGGCCGCAAACAGACCAATCGCGGTGGCCACCAGTGCCTCGGCAATGCCGGGCGCCACCGTGGCCAATGTCACCTGCGCCATCGAGCCCAGACCGGTGAAGGCGTGCATGATGCCCCACACCGTGCCAAACAGGCCGATATAAGGGGTGACCGAGCCGACCGTGCCCAGAAAAGACAGATGGGTTTCCATCGCGTCCACCTCGCGCTGGTAGCTCGCACGCATGGCGCGGCGCGCGCCGTCGAGCAGGGTGCCGGCGTCGCTGATCTGGCGCTCGCGCAGCTTGTGGAATTCGCGCATGCCGCTGGCAAAAATCCGCTCCATCGGACCGGCCATGCGGGCGTTCTGCATCGCTGCGGCGTATAGGTCGTTGAGCTTGGCGCCAGACCAGAAGTCGCGCTCGAAGGCTTCGTTGTCGGCGCCCACCCGCTTGAGGGTGATCTCCTTGCGAAAGATGGCGGCCCAGCTGGTGATGGACAGCGCCACCAGCAGCAGCACCACGGCTTGTACCACCCAACTGGCGTTGAGCATCAGGCTGACGATGGACATGTCGTGGGTCATGCGGGTTTCCGTGTGTGGGCAAGGAGGGGTCAAGAAGCGGATGGGGCCGAGGCCTGCAAGGCCTGTAGCACCTCAGCCGGTATGCGTTGGGGGCGAAAGCGCAGCGCGTCGATCCAGCCGATGCGGATGCGACCCTCGCACAGCAGCTCGGTTCCCGGCGGGCCGAGCCAAGCCTGTTGGTCGATCACCAGCGAGGCGCGACCGCTCTCGGCCAGGCAGGCGGTGACGCACAGACTGTCGTCGAGCCGGGCGGGGCGGTGGTAGCGCAGTTCGGTGCTGGTGACCACAAACATGCCGCCGGTGCGTGCGCGCAGATCGTGTTGGCTCACGCCCAGGTGGCGCAGCCATTCGGTGCGCGCGCGCTCAAAAAACTTCAGGTAGTTGGCGTAAAACACAATGCCGCCGGCGTCGGTGTCTTCCCAGTACACGCGAACGTTCCACTGGAAAGGGGTTGACCCGCACGCTCCGCCGCTGCGCGGGTCGCTGCCCCCCGAGGTGGTGCGATTCGCCTGGGGGCGGCCCGGCGGCTGAGACTCGTGCCCCCACGCTGCGCCGCTGCGCGGGTCGCTGCCCCCCGAGGTGGTGGGATTCGCCTTGGGGCGGCCCTGCGGCTGAGACTCGTGCCCCCACGCTCCGCCGCTGCGCGGGTCGCTGCCCCCCGAGGGGGTGCGATTCGCCTGGGGACGGCCCGGCGGCGAATCTGTGGGTGTTGTGTCCGCTGGCATCACCGTGCCGCCTCCAGCCGGGCGACGGCCTCTTGCAGTTGTTCCATGCTGCTGGCGGTGGAAAAGCGCAGGTAACGCCCCGGCTCGGCCACACCAAAATCGCGCCCCGGTGTGGCGGCGATCTGGCAGCGGCGCATCAGCTCAAAGGCCAGCGCCCAGCTGCCCGACTCGGGGCTGCCGTCGTCGGGCAGGCCCCAGTTGCGGCACCACTCACGCGTATCGGCCCAGGCGTAAAAGGCGCCGTCGGGCATGACCGGCACCGTCAGCCCTAGGCGATGGAGTTCGGGCAGAAAGTAGTCGCGCCGCGCTTTGAAAGCGGCGCGGCGGCGCTCGTATTCGGCCAGGCTATCGGCTTCAAAACAGGCCAGCGCCGCGTGCTGGGCCACGGTGCTGGCGCAAATCACCAGGTTTTGCGCCAGCCGCTCAATGGGTGCCACCAGTTCGGGCGGCACCACCAGCCAGCCCAGGCGCCAACCGGTCATGTTGAAGTATTTGGAAAAGCTGTTGACGCTGACGATGTGTTCGCCCAAGCCATCGTCCAGCCCCAGGGCGCTGTGGCCAAAGGCGTCTTCGTAACTCAGGCCCAGGTAAATCTCGTCGACCAAGGTGATGCCGTGGCGCGCGCGCACCTGCGCGGCGATGTCGTGCAGCGTTTGGCGCGCAATCGAGGTGCCGGTGGGGTTGGACGGCGAGGCCAGCAGCACCCCACGGGTTGCAGGGCCCCAGGCGGCGCGCACCTGCTCGGCGCTGAGCTGAAAGCGCTGTTCTGGCCCGCTGGGCAGCAGCACGGCCCGACCTTCGGCCGCCTGCACAAACTGCCGGTTGCAGGGGTAGCAAGGGTCGGGCATCAGCACCTCGTCGCCGGCATCAATCAGTGCCAAGCAAGCCAGCTGCAGCGCCATGGACGCACCCGCGGTGACGATGATGCGCGAGGGGTCCACGTTCAGACCAAAGCGCTGCGCGTACCAGCCGCTGATGGCTTCGCGCAGCGCGGGCAGGCCGGTGGCCTGGGTGTACTGGGTGTGGCCGTCGCGGATGGCCCGAGTGGCCGCCTCTTGCACCAGCGGCGGCGCGGTGAAGTCGGGCTCGCCGATATTGAGGGTGAGCATGCGCCGCTGATCGGCGCCACCTTGGGCCGCCATGGCCTGGGCGGCTTTGGCCAGCTCCATCACATAAAAAGGCGCTACCCGCTGCGCGCGTTGCGCGAGTCGAATCGGTGCCGGCATGGCCGATCAGTCCTGGCTGGGCGCCGGGGCGCGCTTGCGCGCGGGGCTGGCGGCCAGCTCGGCCGGGCGCAGCTGCTCGGCCAGCGGATGCAAGATGCCATTGACATATTTGTGGCCGTCGGTGCCACCAAACGATTTGGCCAGCTCAATGCACTCGTTGATCACCACCCGC
>CAMBOY010000123.1 GCA_945869245.1 Hydrogenophaga intermedia | reverse complement strand
GCGCATGGCCGAGAACATGGAGGACGAAACCCTCTACCGCGACCCCCAGCAGACCGCCACCGATACGCCGGCACAGTTGCCCGATGGCTTGTTGGCTTTTGCCCAAAACGCCGTGCAGCGCTTGCTGGCCGATCGAGACTCGCTGCAGGCGGCCCTGGGCGAGGTCATGACCGAGCCGAAACCCACGGTGTGGTTCGCCGCCACGGGCGACGGCAGCGACCTGCGCCAGGGCGTGGTGCTCGATGCCCGCAGCCGCATGCTCTACGACGCGCGGCACATCTACATCAACGGCGAGAGCTTTCGCGCCGCTGGCGCCGACGCGCGCTTGATGCAGCGCTTGGCCAACCAGCGGCAACTCAGCGCCAAGGATCTGGCCAGAGCCAGCGAGGGCGCGCTGGAGCTGCTGGCCGAGTGGTGCAGCGCCGGGTGGCTTCATACAATTGCTGCCTGATTGGCGGCAATTCCATTGCTACCCATGTAAAAATCTGCAACTGGTGAATACCCGATACGTGTTAACCCTATATAATCACGCCCCAGTTCAGTGCCTCTTTTCAAGGGCGTCTGAACCGCCATCGAGGACTGCGGATCATCTGCTGCGCTTTGTGGCCATTTTTTGAAACCTTTTTCTCAAATACCATGAAACACTCGCTCCTGATCGCCTCCCTGCTGGCCGCTTTCGCTCTGACCGCTTGCGGCAAAAAAGAAGAAGCCCCTGCACCTGCTCCGGCTCCCGCCGCTGAGCCGGCACCCGCTCCTGCAGCGCCCGCCGCCGACGCAGCTCCTGCCGCTCCCGCCGCTGATGCAGCTCCGGCCGCCCCCGCCGCCGACGCCGCTGCTGCACCCGCAGCCGCTCCTGCTGCCGACGCAGCTGCAGCACCGGCCGCTCCCGCAGCCGAAGAAAAGAAGCAGTAATTGCTGCGGTCTTGCCAGGCCTTCGGGCGCTGGCAAGCAACAAAAAAGCCAGCGCAAGCTGGCTTTTTTTATTGGGCGGCACCGTGTGATCGCACCGCATGGCTGCCCCCATTCGCGCTCGCACGCCAATGGGGCGCAGCGTCAGCGCAGCTCTTCGGTCAGCAGTTTGACGATGTTTTGTGCCGTGGCAGAGCCGTCGGGTTGACCTTGTTCATTCAACACCGACACCACGCTGCCATTGGCGCTGCCGGCCACCACAATGCGCAGCTTGACTGGTGGCTTGCTGGCCGAACCTGTGAGCCGGCTAAAGAAGCCAGGCTTGTTTTCTTCCAGCGTGGGCTCGACGTAGCGCACAAAGTACACGCCCTGCGGACGGTCGCGGTCTTCGACCGTGAAGCCGGTGCGGTCGAGCGCCAGGCCCACGCGGCGCCAGGCGCGTTCTAGGTCGTCTTTGAGTTGCACCACGGGCAGGCCATTGGCGGTGCTGGCCACTGCGTTGGCGGGCCGGTTCACCTCGGCTTGGACTTGGGCCTCAGTGGCGCCCAAACGCAGCATCAGACGGCGCAGAAACTCGGTTTCTAGTTCCACGTTGGCGGGGCGCGGCTGCCACACCGTGCTGTCGTTGCGCTGTGAGGTGTACACCTCTTCCATGCGGCGGTGGCTGATAAAGATTTCGGTTTGTCCCTGGGCATTGCGTTCTACCCGGGTGCGAAAGCGGTCTCGCTGGCCGCTGTCGTACAGGCTGTCGAACACCCGCCCCAGGGTGCGGCGGATCACGTCTTGCGGAATGTTGGCCCGGTTCTCGGCCCAATCGGTTTCCAGAATGCCCAGATCGGGTTGGTCGACCTGCAGTTTGAAGCCGGCGTCGGTCCAGAACTGGCGCAGCGGGTCCCAGAGCGCCTCGGGCGGGCGGTTGATCACCAGCCAGCGTTGGTTGCCGGCGCGCTCAATGCGCACATCACCCACTTGGTTGGTGGCGGCCTGGGTTTGGGCGGCGCGCTGCTGGCCAGCTTCAAAGCCGGTGGCGCTGACCGCACCGGTGCCTACATCGAAGCGGCTGTCGCGCGCAATCTGCGTCAGGTCGGGTGGCACTTCCTGGGTGTTGCCGCGTTGGGCGGACTGGTAGTCCACCTTGGTTTCTTCGAGTACGGAGCAGCCCGCCAAGGCGGCAAACGCCAGTGCGGACAAGGCCCAGCGGCCAGTGGTGCGCAGGCTAGAGGCGTGTGGGTTCGACATCATGAGGTTCTTTCAGGCCAGCAGGCCAGCTTCGCGCAGGGCGCCTTCGACCACCGGCTCCAGGTGGGTGGACAGGGGGGTCAGCGGCAGGCGCATGGTGGCGCCGCACAGGCCCATGCGGGCCTTGGCCCACTTGAGGGGAATCGGGTTGGCTTCGCAGAACAGGTGCTTGTGCACCGGCATCAAGCGCCGCTGGATGGTCATGGCACCCCGCGTGTCGCCGGCCAGTGCCGCCACACACAGCTCGTGCATCAGGCGTGGCGCCACGTTGGCGGTCACGCTCACATTGCCGTGGCCACCACAGAGCATCAGCGCCACCGCCGTGGGGTCGTCGCCCGAATAAATGGCAAAGCCCTCGGGCGCTTCGCGGATCAGCCATTGGGCGCGTTCGATGTTGCCGGTGGCCTCCTTGATGCCCACCACACCCGGCACCTGCGCCAAGCGCAGCGCGGTCTCCACGCTCATGTCGGCCACACTGCGGCCGGGCACGTTGTAGAGCACCACCGGCAGGTCGCCAGTGGCTTCGGCAATGGCCTTGAAGTGCTGGTACTGGCCTTCTTGTGTGGGCTTGTTGTAGTAGGGCACCACCTGCAGCTGGCAGTCGGCGCCCACGGCGCGCGCGAACTTGGCCAGTTCAATGGCCTCGGCGGTGGAGTTGGCACCGCAGCCGGCCATGATGGGCACGCGCTTGGAGGCTTGCTCCACCGACACGCGGATGATTTCGCAGTGTTCTTCCACGTTCACCGTGGGCGACTCACCGGTGGTGCCGACCACACCAATGCAGTCGGTGCCTTCGGCAATGTGCCAGTCGATCAGTTTGCGCAGCGCGGCGTAGTCGACACTGCCGTCTTCTTGCATGGGAGTGACCAGGGCCACGATGCTGCCGGTGATGGTTTTCATGAGAGCGGGTTCCGAAAGGACAAAGGCAAGCGGGCATTCTACCCAGTGGGCACCGGAAGCCTGCGACGCGGCTGTGGCGCCGATCAGTGTTGGTGGCCGTGGTCGCCGTGCGCGTGGCCGTGGGTGATTTCCTCTTCGGTGGCCGCGCGCACCTCCAGCACCTTGAGGTCGAACTTCAGGGTCTGTCCGGCCAGCGGGTGATTGCCGTCCAGCAACACAGTGTCGCCTTTGATTTTCATGACGGTGAACTGGTGTTCGTTGCCGTCGTTGTCGGTGCCGGCCAGGGTGCCGCCCACCTTCACGCCGGGCGGGAACTGGCTTTTGGGAATGCTGGTGATCAGGCTCTCGTCGTGCTCGCCGAAGGCATCGGCAGGGGGAATGCTCAAGCTCACCGCATAACCGGCGCTTTGGCCTTCCAGCGCTTTTTCAATGCCTACCAGCGTGTTGCCATAGCCACCGTGCAGGTAAGCGCGGGGCGTTTTGCCGTCTTCAAGCAGCTTGCCCTGGGCGTTGCTGGCGCGAAAGGTCAGGGTCACAACCGTGTTTTTGGTGATCTGCATGGGGGGTCTCCGGTGTTAGGGGCGTGCAGGGCGCAGCGCGCTTTTGGGGCGAAAGGCTTTGCAGACCTCGTCGTGGGTCTCGATATACGGCCCGTCGATCAGGTCGACGCAATACGGCACCGCCGCAAAAATGCCGTTGACGCGTTGGCTGCCATCGGGGTTTTTCACGCCTTCGAGCGTCTCGGCGATGGCTTTGGGCTGCCCCGGCAGGTTGATGATGAGGCTGTTGTCGCGGATCACCGCCACTTGGCGCGACAGGATCGCCGTGGGCACAAAGGCCAGGCTGATCTGGCGCATCTGTTCGCCAAAGCCGGGCATTTCTTTGTGGCTCACGGCCAGCGTGGCCTCAGGCGTCACGTCGCGCAGGGCTGGCCCGGTGCCGCCGGTGGTCAGCACCAGCGCGCAGCCGGCGTCCACCAGCTCGATCAGGGTGGCACTGATGCGGTCTTGTTCGTCTGGAATCAGGCGCGGCTCAAAGGTGATCGGGTTTTTGAGTGCGCGGCTGAGCCACGCTTGCAGCGCCGGCAGGCCCTTGTCTTCGTAGACGCCGCTGCTGGCGCGGTCGCTGATCGACACAATGCCGATGCGCACGGGATCGAAGGTCTCACTCATGGTCGTTGCTGTTGTCGGTGGGGTCTTCGCCATCGGCGCGGGACAGCGCGCCTTTGACCCATTGAAAAATCTCGCGATAAGCCTTGCCGTGGCGCTGCGCCTCGCCGGGGTGCTCGGGCTTGGTGGTGGTGGCGTCTTTGCGCGCTTGGCGGATCAGTGCGCGCAGCTGTTGCAAGTCGGCTGGGTCGGCGGCCTGACCGTGCTGGGCCAGCCAGTCGTTCAAGGCAGCGTCGTCGGCAATCAGGCGGTCGCGCCAGTCTTCGGCTTGGTGCAGGCGCAGGGTCTCCTGGGCCGAGGGTTTGCGCTGCTCTTCCAACGCGGCCTCAATGTCTTGCACCACACGCTCGTCGAGCTTGCGCATGAGCTTGCCGATGTACTGCATCTGGCGCCGGCGCCCTTCGAAATTGGTGATGCGCCGCGCCTCGGCCACCGCCTCGATCAGCGTGTCTGGTAGGTCGATGCGTGCGCTCAGGTCGACGCGCAGGGTGAGCAGCGCTTCGCCCAGCGCTTGCAGGCGGTCGCTCTCGCGTTTGAGATCGGTTTTGCTGACGTCGGTGAACCCTTTGGCTTCGCGCTTGAGCTCCAGATCGAGCTCGCTGCCTTCTGCTACAAAGTGGCCTTTGACGTAGTAACCGCGTTTGGGTTTGCGAGACATAAAAATAGGGATTGTCGGCGCGCGGGCTGTCGGGGCCGGCTCAGCGCGACGGTTCAAGGGCCAAGTATCATAGCCGCCGACATGAAACCAGCCACACCCCCCACCGCCGCCAGTCCGTCGCACGACGCCCCTTTGCCCGGTTTTCAATACAGCCGATCCCGATTTGAAGAGCTGGTCGACCTGGCGCTGGCTCAAGCCAAAGCGCTGGGCGCGGCCGACGCCGGTGCCGAAATCTCCGAAGGCGCAGGCCTATCGGTGTCGGTGCGCAAGGGCGAGCTGGAGAACGTGGAACGCAACCGCGACAAGTCGCTCGGCGTCACCGTCTACCTAGGCCAGCGCCGCGGCAATGCGTCGACCAGCGATTTTTCGGCCGACGCCATCCGCCGCACGGTGCAAGCGGCCTTCGACATTGCGCGCTTCACCGCCGAAGACCCGGCCGCTGGCATGCCCGACGAGGCCGATGTGGCCACCGAGGTGCCTGAACTGGATTTGTTCCACCCCTGGGCGATCGACAGCCAGCGTGCCTTTGAGATTGCCCTGGCCTGTGAAGACGCGGCTCTGCGCACCAGCAAAAAAATCACCAACAGCGAAGGTGCTGGTGTGTCGGCCCAGCAGTCGCACTTTTTCACCGCCCACATGCGCGGCGGCGAGCGCAACCGCCCCGGCATCTTCAGCGGCGGTTACGCCAGCTCGCGCCACAGCCTGTCGGTGTCGCCCATTGCGGGCAAAGGCGCCGGTATGCAGCGCGACTATTGGTACAGCAGCGAGCGCTCGGCCGACGACCTGGCCAGCCCCCAAGCCGTGGGCCGCTACGCCGCCGAGCGCGCGCTCTCGCGTCTGAACAGCCGCAAGCTGCCCACCATGGAATGCCCGGTGCTGTTTGAGTCGCCCATGGCCGTGGGTCTGCTGGGCGCCTTGGTGCAGGCCACCAGCGGCGGCGCGCTTTACCGCAACACCACCTTTTTGCCCGGCAGCCTGGGCAAGCAGGTCATGGCCAAACACCTGGACATTTTGGAAGACCCGCATGTGCTGCGCGGCAAGGCCAGCGCCCCGTTCGACGACGAAGGCGTGCGCACCCAGCGCCGCAAGGTGCTGAGCGCCGGCAAGCTGCAGACGTACTTCCTGTCCAGCTACTCAGCGCGCAAGCTCGGCATGCGCACCACCGGCCACGCCGGCGGCTCGCACAACCTGTTCATGACCAGCCGCCTCACCCAGCCCGGCGACGACTTGGACGCCATGATCCGCAAGCTCGGACGCGGCCTGTTGGTCACCGAACTCATGGGGCAGGGCGTCAACTACGTCACCGGCGACTATTCGCGCGGTGCCGCCGGCTTCTGGGTTGAAGACGGCCAGATTGCCTACCCGGTGCACGAAATCACCATCGCCGGCAACTTGAAGGACATGTTCAAAGGCATCGAGGCCATGGGAGCCGACGCCTACACCTTTGGCGGCAAAACCGTGGGCTCCATCCTGGTCAACCGCTTGAAGATCGCGGGCACCTGATCGGCCCCGCTATGCCGGTTGAACTGCTGGCGCTGCTGGCCTCGCTCTGCTGGGCCTTCTCCAGCCTGTTTTCTGCCGGGCCGTCGCAGCGCCTGGGCGCGTTTGCGTTCAGCCGCTGGCGCATGCTGTTTGCCGCCAGTCTGTTGTGGGCCTTGGCCGCCTGGGGTGGTGGTGCCGCCACCCTGCACGGCAGTGCGTGGTTGCTGTTGGCTATTTCGGGGGTGATTGGCATCTCGCTGGGCGACACCGCGCTGTTCGCCTGCATGAACCGCCTGGGGCCGCGCCGCTCGGGCATTTTGTTCGCCACCCACGCGCTCATGTCGGCGGTGCTGGCCTGGGCCTGGCTCGACGAGCGCCTGTCGGCCTGGGGGGTGGTGGGCGCGGCGCTGCTGGTGTCGGGTGTGATGCTGGCGGTGGCCTTTGGCAAACGCGCCGACGAAGGCCACGGCTGGGAACAAACCCAGGGCTCGCTGCGCTGGGGCGTGGCGCTTGGCCTGCTGGCCGCGCTGTGCCAAGCGGTGGCCACCCTGATGCTCAAACCGCTCATGAGCACTGGTGTGGACGCGGTGGCTGCCAGCGCCATGCGCATGAGCGCCGCGCTGGGCGCGCACCTGCTGCTGGTGGCGCTGTGGCAAGGTGCCCGCGCCAAAGCGCCGATTCGCCGCAGCGACCTGTTTCACACCGGCATGAGCGCGCTGCTGGCCATGGTGGTGGGCATGACGCTGATTCTGCAGGCCCTCAAAACGGGTCAGGCCAATTTGGTGGCCTTGCTGTCGTCGGTGACGCCAGTGATGATTTTGCCGCTCTTGTGGGTGGTCTATCGCAAGTCGCCGGCCTGGGGCGGCTGGGCCGGCGCGGCCGGTGTGGTGGCCGGCACCAGCCTGTTGCTCACGCGCTGATGGCCCGGGGTCAGCCGGCCAACGCCGCTTTCACCGCCGCGCTCACCTGGCCCATGTCGGCCTTGCCAGCCAGACGGGTTTTGACCACGCCCATCACCTTGCCCATGTCGCCGGGGCCAGCGGCACCGATTTCGGTCACGATGGCGCGCACCTCGGCCGCCACCTCGTCGGCCGATAGGCGCTGGGGCAGGTAGGCCTGCAGCACCACCAGTTCGGCCGCTTCTTTGGCCGCCAGATCGGCGCGCCCGCCTTGCTCAAACGCAGTGATCGAGTCCTTGCGCTGCTTGACCATTTTGTCGAGCACCGCCACCACGGCCGCGTCGTCCAGTTCCACCCGCTCGTCCACCTCTTTTTGTTTGATGGCCGCCGTCAGCAGGCGGATGGTGCCCAGGCGCTCGCTGTCTTTGGCGCGCATGGCGGCTTTCATGTCGTCGGTGATCTGGTCCTTGAGACTCATGGTGGGCTCCGAGAAGGTAAAAGAAGGGGGACAGAAAACAAAAAAGCCCGCTGAGCGTCCTCGGCGGGCTTGGTGCGCGGCACAAAAAGCTCAGTAAAGCTTCTTGGGCAGCTGCATGGAACGCACGCGCTTGTAGTGGCGCTTGACGGCGGCGGCCTTCTTGCGCTTGCGCTCAGCGGTCGGCTTCTCGTAGAACTCGCGGGCACGCAAGTCGGTCAGCAGACCCAGTTTTTCGATGGTGCGCTTGAAGCGGCGCAGGGCCACGTCGAACGGCTCGTTGTCTTTTACACGGATGGTCGTCATCAGTCGAAAATTTCCAATTTGTGCAGTGAGAGGAGGTTGGGGAAGATCGGGCCCCGACTTCATCGCTGCGGTTTTCCCCCGTCTCAGAACTAGTATTGGCCGACGGGGATTTGCCAGCAAAGCCTTGGATTATAGCGAGTTTTGTCGATGGCTAGCCAAGCTGTTGCTGAGCCAAACGTCCACCGAACAGCGCGTTTCCCGATAAACTTCAACGAATCAACGTTCTTCTGGGTTCGTCGGCATGACGCGCTGACGGGCATGCAAGCCGGGATGGTGATTCTTCAAGGTGCAGCGATGACAGTCAGTCCCCAACTTCAGCAGAAACTGTCGCAGGCCGTGCAGACGTCCATGCGCATCGAAGGTTACGCACCTCAGGCATCTCCTCAGGCACAAGCCAAGGCGGCCGAATTGATGAAGCAGCAGCGTGTCCAAGTATCGGTTCCATCAAAGTGACATCTACCAGCCGGGCGGCGATCTGCCCAAGAACCGGCTGAACATCACCGATGCGGAATTGCTCCATGCGGTCGAAGTCGAGGGTGTGCAAGATTTTGTGTAAACGGACAATCCCGCTGGGGCGCTGGCCCCGTAGTCCGTAAACACAATGACCACCAAGAAACACGAAGTCCCCGAAGAACTGCTGTCTGGCCTGCTGGCCAACTACAAGAAACCTGAAGACCT
>CAMBOY010000122.1 GCA_945869245.1 Hydrogenophaga intermedia | reverse complement strand
TGGCGGCACCTTGCGTGGCATGTGCGCAGTTTGGTGCGTCTGTGGCTGTCAGCAGCGTTGTGGCGCTTTGTGTGGCGGTTTAAACTGGCCACCAAATTCAAAAGCAACAGTTAAACGTCTTGGGGTAGCCTTTGTTATTGTTATGTGTTGTGGCCTTTGTCGCCTCCCTATTGAGCACGCTTTGGGTCAGGCGCTGGTTTAAATCTCACGCAAAGGCATACAGCCATGCGGCACCCCAGCGCTTCCACGCGGGTGCAGTGCCCCGCTTAGGCGGCTTGGGTATGTTGTTGGGTTGGCTGGCGGGCCTGTTGCTGGCCATGGGCTTACCTGCCTTGGGTTTTTTTAATGGCATCCACCTCACCTGGGGCGACTGGGCTTTGTTTGCCCTGCTGGGCGCGGTGGCCACGGCGGCGGGCGCGCTTGAAGATTTAACGCAGCGCGTGGCGGTGCGCTGGCGCTTGTTGCTCACGGGGGCTTTGGGTGTGTCTGCAGCAAGCTACTGGGGTCTGACTGTGCCCACGGTGGGCGTCCCGCTGTTAGACGCGTACTGGCAGGCCACGCCGCTACTGGGCATGGGGCTGGCGGTGTTCGGTATTATGGGGCTGCCCCATGCGTTCAACATCATCGACGGCTACAACGGCCTGGCGGGCACCGTGGCGTTGCTGGTGTGTGTGGCCTTGGCCCATGTGGCTCTGCAGCTAGGCGACCGCGGGCTGGCCGCGGTTGTGCTGTGTTTGGCAGCGGCCACGGCGGGGTTTTTGGTGTGGAACTACCCCCGCGGCTTGGTGTTTGCGGGCGACGGTGGCGCCTACCTGTGGGGCACGGTGGTGGCGCTGGTGAGCATTGCACTGGTACAGCGCCACCCTCAGGTGTCGCCCTGGTTTCCGGTGCTGTTGCTCATTTACCCGGTGTGGGAAACGTTTTTTTCGATGTACCGCAAATGGGCACGGGGTACCTCCCCCGGCATGGCCGACGCCATGCACTTGCACCAGCTGGTGTACCGCCGCTTGGTCAAGCAAGTGCTAGAGCCCGAAGAAGCCGCCCGCTTGCTCGCCCGCAATAATAAAACCACCCCTTATCTAACGGCATTCGCGCTCATGTCGGTGGTGCCCGCCATGCTGTTTTGGGCCCACACCTGGGTGCTACAGCTGTTTGCGCTGCTGTTTGTGGTGTCGTACGTCTACGCCTACGTGGCCATTGTGCGGTTTAGGGTGCCGAGGTGGTTGCGGCGCTAATGTGTTGTGCAGGCTGATCTGGTCCTCGCCGTGCTATGGCTTGGCGTGGGTGCGGTGCAAATTGGACATGGGGCCATGAAGGAAGATAAGCGGGCAGAGTCGCCTCAGCCGTATTTCTGACTCGCCCCACCAAAGCGCCGGTCGCGCTCTTGGTACCAAGCGATGGCCTGGTCGAGGTGCGGTTCTTGAAAGTCGGGCCAGAAAATGGGCGTGAAATACAGCTCGGTGTAGGCCAGCTGCCAGATCATGAAGTTGCTGATGCGGCATTCGCCGCCGGTGCGGATCAGCAGGTCGGGCGCGGGGCCGTCGGCGGTGGCCAGATAAGGCGACAGGGCTTCGGGGGTCAGGTCGGCTATGGCAAGGCCGGGGTGCTCGGCCTGCCAGCGTTGCACGGCCTGCACGATGTCGAGCTGGCCGCCGTAGTTGATGGCGATGTTGAGCTGCAGCCGGGTGCCGGCGGCGGTTTGTTCCTCGGCGCTGGCAATCAGGGCCTGAATGGCGGGGCTGAAGCGGCTTTTGTCGCCAATGATGCGCAGCTGCACGCCTTGCTCTTTCAGGGCGGCCACCTCGCGCTGCAGGTAGCGGCGCAACAGGGCCATGAGGCCGGTCACTTCATCGGCCGGTCGGCGCCAGTTTTCGGTGCTGAAGGCGAAGATGGTGAGACGCTGCACCTTGCGCTCGGCACAGGCTTTGACCAGGGTGCGCACGCGTTCGGCCCCGGCACGGTGACCAAAAATGGCGGGCAATTTGCGCTGCTGCGCCCAGCGGCGGTTGCCGTCCATGATGACGGCCAAGTGTTGGAGCGTGTTGATGATGCGACCCTAGGGCGAATAAAACCCGCCAATTTTACGGCTGGCGTGCAGCCCCGACGGCAACAGACACTTTTGCTTACTTCGCCAGCAGCCGGTTGACCGTTTGCAGGTCGTCGGCCTTGAGCGCGCCGCTGGCCTGCTTCAGGCGCAGGTGGGTAATCAGCACGTTGTAGCGCGCCTGGGCCAGGTCGCGTTTGACTTGGAACAGCTGGCTTTGGGCGTTGAGCACGTCGATGCTGGTGCCGGCGCCCACGTCGTAGCCCAGTTTGTTGGCGTCGACCGCGCTTTGGCTCGATGTTTCGGCCGCTTCGAGCGCCTTGACCTGGCCCAGGCCCGAGAGGATGCCGAAATACGCGGTGCGGGTGGCTTGGGCCACGGTGCGTTTGGCGGCTTCGATGTCGTTGCGGGCTTTGTCTTCGAGCGCCAGGGTTTCTTTGATGCGGTTTTGGGTGGCGCCGCCGGTGTAGAGCGGCATGTTGAACTGCACGCCCACGGTGGCGGTGTTGGCGCGCAGGTAGGCGCCAGGCAGGGTGGTGCTGGGGCTGCGGCCCATGGCGTAGCGGCCAAACAGGTCGACCGTGGGTTTTTCGCCGGCCTGGGCTTTTTGGGTTTCGAGCTGGGCCACGGCCAGCGCGGTGTTGGCTTGGCGCACGGCGGGGTGCTGCTCGGTGGCTTGGCTGACCCAGCTGTTCACGTCGGCCGGGGCGGGGCTGGGCAGGGCGGCGTTTTTGCCCAGGCCGAGCGGGGCCACGCCGTTTTTGCCGACCAGTTGGTCGAGCGCGAGTTTTTTGATGCGCAGGTCGTTGTCGGCGGCGATTTCTTGCGCGCTGACGCGGTCGAACTGGGCCTGGGCTTCGCGGGTGTCGATGATGGTGGCCGACCCAACCTCAAAACGGCGCTTGGCAGCGGCCAACTGTTGGGTGACAGCGGCCTTGAGGGCCTGCACCGAGGCCAGGCTGTCTTGCGCGGCGAGCACGTCGAAATAGGCCTGCGTGACGCGCACGATCAGGTCTTGCTCGGCGGTCTCCAGTTGTGCTTTGGCCAGCTCGACGCTGAGTTCGCCCTGCTGGGCGCTGGCGCTGTTGGCCGGGCGGTACAGCGGCTGGCTGGCCGACAGGGTAATGGTTTGGGCGTTGCTGGTGGTGTTGCTGCCGCCTTGCAGCACGTCGCGGTTGCTCCAGCTGGCGTCGGCGGCCAGGCCGGCTTGCGGGCGCAGGCCGGCTTTGGCTTGTTCGGCTTTGGCCAGGTTGGCGTCGAACTGCGAGCGGGCGGCCAGGTAGGCGGCGTCGTAGCCCTGGGCGGCTTGGTACAGCTCGGCCAGACTTTGGGCCTGGGCCATGCCCACTGCGCCGATCAGGTGCGCCGCCAGCGCGGCATGGCGCCAGCTGAAGCGGGGGGTGTGCGCGGGCACGGTGGTGCGATCGGTGCGGGGCATGGGGTGTCCTTGTGTGGAGAAAGGCGGGTGTCAGTAGGTGGGCACGCTCGGGTCCACGGTCTGGGCCCAAGCGTGGATGCCTCCGTGGATGTTGACCACCTGGTCAAAGCCGTTGTTGATGAGGAACATGGTCACTTGCGCGCTGCGCCCGCCGTGGTGGCACAGGCAGGCGATGGGGTGACTGCGGTCGAGTTCGCTCAGGCGCGCCGGCACAGTTTGCATGGGCATGGCCACCAGTTCAAAGCCGTTGGCCTTGACGCAGGCGGTTTGCAATTCCCAAGGTTCGCGCACGTCGAGCACGATGGGGTGCTGGCCGTCGGGCAGCTGGGCCTGGGCGGCGCTGATCCAGTCTTGCAGCTGGGTGGGCGTGATGTGTTGCATGGTCATGGCACCTCAGAAGCTGAAGCGAGACGGCTCGGTGAAGCCTTGCAGGCGCGGGGCCACGGTGTCCCAGGGCTGGCGGGTGCTGAACTGGCCGGGGCCGGTGCGGGTGATGAGGGTGGCGCGCATCATGGGCAGGTCGCCGGTGATGGCAAACAGGCGGCCGCCGTCGGCCAGCAGATCGAGCAGGGCGGCAGGCACTTCGGCCAGCGAGCCGTTGACGACAATGGCGTCCCACGGTGCGCCTTGGCGGCAGGCGGCAAATTGGTCGGCGGTGGCGTCGGCGTGGCGCACGTCCACGTTGGTGACGCCGGCCAGCGACAGGCGGCCGCGTGCGATGTTGGCCAGATTGGGATGGAGTTCCAGACTGGTGACGTGCTGGGCCAGACTGGCCAGCAAGGCGGTGGTGTAGCCACTGCCGGTGCCGATCTCGAGCACGCGGTCGGTCTGTTGCAGGGCGAGGTCTTGCACCAAACGGGCCTGCACCTTGGGCGCGAGCATCACCTGATTGGCACTGCCATGCGGCAACAGCGGCAGTTCCAGATCGGCATAGGCCAGGCTGGTGTGCCCGGCTGACACAAATTGGTCGCGTTTGACGCTGTCCAACAGGGCGAGCACGCGCGCATCCAACACCTCCCAGGGGCGGATTTGCTGCTCAATCATGTTGAAGCGGGCTTGGTCTGCAGAGAGGTGTGCTGCGCTCATTTGTATACTCCGGTGGGTATGTTAGCCGATATCAAAAAACCGTGCGAAATTGTATCGATCGCTCATGACGAAGCGCTTGCAGCGCTGGTGCCACCGCCAAACCGGCGCTTGAGCCATGCGGTCAGGTCGTCGATGTAGCAGTACACCACCGGTACCACCACCAGGGTGAGCACCGACGAGGTGATGACGCCACCAATAACGGCTTGCCCCATAGGGGCACGTTGTTCGGAGCCTTCGGTCAGGGCAAAGGCCAGCGGCACCATGCCAAACACCATGGCCAGCGTGGTCATGAGGATGGGGCGCAGCCGCACTTTGGCCGCCAGCAGCAGAGCGCTTTCGCGGTCCATGGCGGGATGTTCGGTGTCGCCGGCGCGGGCGCGGATGGCAAAGTCGACCAACAAAATGGCGTTTTTGGTGACCAGGCCCATGAGCAGCACGATGCCGATGACCGAGAACATGCTGATCGACGAGCCAAACATCAGCAGAGCCAGCACCACGCCAATCAGCGTCAGCGGTAGCGAACTCATGAGCGAAATGGGTTGCAGAAAGCTCTTGAACTGGCTGGCCATGATCATGTAGATGAAGATGATGGCCATGGCCAGCGCCGAGAGCGCATAGCCAAACGATTCCTGCATGCTTTTGGTGGAGCCGCCAAACTCCACCCGGTATCCCGGCGGCAGCGCCACCTGGGCCAGCGCAGCGCGGATGTCGGCCGTCACTTCGCCGGCCGAGCGGCCGTAGGCGTTGGCGCTGAACGAGACTTCGCGGTTGAGGTTGCGGCGGTTGATCTGGTTGGGGCTGGTGGACTCGCGCACCTGCGCCACCTGACCCAAGCGCACCACCCGTGCGCTGCCGTCGGCTGCGTTGCCCACCACAAAGGGCAGTTGGGTGAGGTCTTGCAGGCGTTCGCGTTCGGCCGCGGGCAGGCGCACCGTCACGTCGTAGGCGTCGCCGTCGGTGGCGCGCCAGTTGCCAATGGTTTGCCCGGCCACCAAGGTGCGCAGTGCGCTGGCCACGGTGCCGCTGTTGAGGCCCGCATCGGCGGCGATTTCGCGCCGGATCTGCACATCTACTGTGGGTTTGTTGGGTTTGACGCTGGAGTCCAGGTCCACCAGACCGGCGATGGGTTTGACGCGCTGCTGGATGTCGCGCGCGATGCGTTCGAGTTCAGCCAGGTCGTCGCCCTGCAGCGAAAACTCAATCTGCTTGTTGCCACCCACCCCGTCGCGCAGGCCGGCGTGGGTGACGGTGATGCCCGGCACGGTTTGCAGGCGCAGGCGCAGCTGGGCCGACAGGGCGTCGGCGCTGAGTGTGCGGTCTTTGCGGTCGACCAGCCGCACATACACCGTGGCGTAAATCTTGCCCTGGGCGTCGCCCACGTTGATGGTGGACAGGGTGTATTTGACTTCCGGGAATGTGCGCAGGATGGCCTCGACTTCGCGGGCCTTGGCCTCGGTGGTCTGCAGGGACGAACCGGCCGGGGTGTGGAAGTTGACCGAGGTCTCAGAAAAGTCGGCCTTGGGCACAAATTCGGTGCCCAGCAGGGGCAGCATCAAGATGCTGCCGACAAAGGTGGCCAGGGCCAGCGCCAGGGTGGCGATTTTGTGTTTGAGCGACCAGCGCAGCGCGTTTTGGTAGGTGTCGGACACATCGTCTTGCACCCGGTCAAACCAGTGGGTGACCCGGCCGATGGTTTTGTCGTACAGGCTCTTGGGTACAAAAGGTTTGCCGTGCTGCTCAATCGCCGGGTCGTGCCAGACGCTGGAGAGCATGGGGTCGAGCGTGAAGCTGACAAACATGGAAATCAGCACCGCCGCCACCATGGTGATGCCGAATTCATGGAAGAACTTGCCGATGATGCCGCCCATAAAACCAATGGGCAAAAACACCGCCACGATGGACAGCGTGGTGGCCAGCACGGCCAGACCAATTTCGCGTGTGCCGTCCATCGCCGAGTCATAAGGGCTTTTGCCCATTTGGGCGTGGCGCACGATGTTTTCTCGCACCACAATCGCGTCGTCAATCAGCAAACCCACCGACAGCGTGAGCGCCATCAGCGTGATCATGTTGATGGTGAAGCCCATCACGTCCATGAAGAAGAAGGTGCCAATCAGCGCAATGGGCAGCGTCAGGCCGGTGATGACGGTGGAGCGCCAGCTGTTGAGGAACAGAAAAACGATGAGCACGGTCAGGATGGCGCCCTCGATCAGTGTTTGGCGCACGTTGTTGACCGACACGCGGATGGCGCGCGAGCCGTCGGCGATGGGCTCCAGCCGCACGCCGGGCGGCAGCTGGTCTTTGAGTTCGGCCAGGGTGTTGGTCAGCCCGTCGACCACCGCGATGGTGTTTTCGTCCTGCGACTTTTGCACTTGCAGCAGCAGCGTGCGCTGGCCGTTGTACAGCGCCAGATTCTCCAGCTCTTCCACACCGTCGTTGACCGTGGCCACCTGGTGCAGGTAAACCGGTGTGCCGCCTCGGCGCGCCACGATGACTTGTTCGAAGTCGGCCGGGTTTTTGATACGCGAGAGCACCTGCACCATCTGCTCGCGCTCGCGGCTGGCCAGGGTGCCCACCGGCAGGTCTTGGTTTTCCACCCGCACCGCGCTGGTGATTTGGTCGACCGTGACGCCCAGCGCCTCCATGGCGGCGGTGTTGAGTTCGATATTGATGGCGCGTTGGGTGCCGCCTACCAGATTGACCGAGCCCACGCCGCGCACGTTTTCCAAGCGTTTTTTGAGCGTCTGCTCGGCCCAGTTGGTGATCTCCACAGGGCTGGGTGGGGCCGCTGATCCACCGCCGCCGGGCCGCCCCAAGGCGGTGGGCGCCCCCTCGGGGGGCTGCGAACCACGCGCAGCGGGGAGCGTGGAGGCGTCTGGAAGCACCGCGACCGACCAGATTGGTCGGCTCGCCGGATCAAACCGCAGAACGCGCGGCTCTTTCACTTCACTGCGCAGGGCGGCTTTGAGGATGCCGATTTTCTCGCGCACATCGTCTGCGGCCTTGCGCCCGTCCACATGCAGCTGAAATTCGATGATGACGACCGACTGGCCTTCGTAGCTGCGCGAGGTCAGGGTGTTGACGCCGGCGATCGCGTTGACGGCTTCTTCGATTTTTTGCGTGACTTCGCTCTCGACAATGGCGGGCGAGGCACCGGGGTATTCGGCGGTGACCACCACGACGGGGAAGTCGATGCTGGGGAATTGATCGACCTGCAGGCGCTGGAAGGAAAACAGGCCCAGCACCACAAAGGCCAGCATGACCATGGTGGCAAAGACCGGGTTGCGCAGAGAGACTTGGGTGAACCACATGGCGGGGCCGTCCTGGGGTTCAGCGCGGGGCGTCGGGCAGGCGCACGTCGGTGCCTTCGCGGATCAGGCCGGCCTGCGCGCGCAGCACCACCGCGCCTTCGCTCAGCTCGGGCAGCAGCCACACCGGCTCGGCCAGTTCGCTGCTCAGACCACCTGCAACCGGCGCCACCGTGCGGTGCACCACGCGGCCTTGCTCCACCAGTTGCACGTAGGGCTGGGGCTTGTCGTTGCGCACCGCGCTGTGGGGCACGGCCACGCCCTGTGCCGTGGTCACCACGATATGCCCTTGGGCGAACAGGCCCTGGCGCAGTCCGGGTGTGGGGGCCAACTGCAGATAAACCAGCACACTGCGGCTGCCGGGCTGCACGCTCGGGCTGATGCGGGCCACACGGGCGCCCAGGGCCTGGGCCATGCCTTCGACCTGGAGGGCCACCGCCTGTCCCGTTTGCACCGCCACCGCGTCGGCGGGGCTGAGGGCGGCTTCCAGTTCAAAGGCCGATGTGTCGATCAGCTCCAAGATGCGCGCGTCAACGCCCACCCGTTCGCCGTTGTTGGCGAGTCGGGCCGAGACCTGGGCCGCAAATGGCGCGGTCAGCACCGCGTCGCGCAGCGATTTGCGGGCGATGTCGAGCGCGGCCTGGGCGGCGCGGTGGTTGGCCTGTGCAGCAGCCAGGTTGGCTTGGGCGGTATCGAGCGCCGTGGCCGAGATAAAGCCTTGGCCCACCAGCGCTTGGTTGTTGCGGAGCGTGCGCTGGGCGAGCTGCAAGGCCTCACCAAGCGCGAAGGCGATGTGGTGCGCGCTGGCGAGGTGCTGGCCCGGGTCGACCCCACCGAAGGCCAAGCCCGCGTGCGCCAAGCCGAGCAACAAGCCCAAGCCGCTTTGGCCCAGGTGCAGATCGCCC
>CAMBOY010000121.1 GCA_945869245.1 Hydrogenophaga intermedia | reverse complement strand
TGTCCGCGCGGTGTCCGCTCAACCTGCTGCAGCACAGTTATTGGAACCTGGACGCGCGCCCCGATCTGTCGGGCCACCGCTTGCAAGTACACGCCAAGCACTACCACCCCACCGACGCACGCGAACTGCCCTTGCCCGCAGCGCCGGTGGATGGCACACCGTTCGACTTTTGCACCGAGCGGCCCATCCCACTGGACCAGATCGGCGCCTTGGACGGCGCCTTGTGCCTGGACACCGTGCCAGCGCCCGACGGCCTGCGCGACGCCGGCACCTTGCGTGTGGACGATCTGGCCTTGCAGGTGCGCACCGACCGGCCTTTGCTGCACATCTATGCCGCCAGCGGCCTAGCACCAACCGAGGCGCCCTTGGGTGTGCCGCACGCACCCGGCGCAGGCTTCTGTCTGGAAACCGAAGACCTGCCCAACGGCCCGGCACTGGGGGCTGATGTGTGGTACGGGCCGGATAGGGCGTATCGGCATCGCACGGCGCTGGTGTTCACCCCCTTGGGTTGACTAAACAACCAACATCCATGTTTGCTTTTTTCGGAATATGCAAACTCTATGAATTCATCGGCGCCAAAAATCTGCTCTGTGACACTTGCCTTTTGGTGGAAATCGGTCAGAATATTCATAGATATAAATAATTTCTCTTTTATAAGAGATCTATGAATGCCTAAGCAGAACACCAGTCCTGTTGAGCACCCTCAAGCTGTGTTGCAAGAAATTGAGCGGCTGGCGCAACACATCGTCGTGGCCCGCAAGCGGCGCGGCGAGACGCAGGCCCAATGGGCGCGCAAGCTGGGTGTGTCGCAGCCCACCATGGCGCGCATCGAACGGGGCGATCCCGCTGTGGCCATGGCGTCTTATGTGATGTGCCTGTGGTTGATCAACCCGTCGCTGGGCCTTGCGGATTTGGTCGCCCCTGCCAAGGACCATGCGGCGCTGGAGCGCGAAGTGGCACAGGTGCGCCAAAAGCAGCGCCCTCGCAGGGCCAGTGCATCGACCCCAGCGCAGCCTATGGCCGCTGGGCTGGCGGCTTTGCTGGGGGTGTCTGGAAAGAAGCCAGGATGACCAAGCGATCCATCACGCCTGCCAGATACATCCCCCAAGACGCCTTGTTCCTGTGGGCACTGGTGAATCCAAAGACCCCAACCCTGGTGGGCGAACTGGGGCTGTCGCAGCTGGTGCCGGACTGCGTGACTTTTGCCTACGACGCCGCGTGGTGGCAGCTGCCACTGAGCGAGGACTTGCCACTGGTGGCGGGCCAGGTCTTTTCAGCCAACGAAAAAGGCAGTGCGCCCGGTGCGATTGACGATGCGCGACCGGACCGCTGGGGCGAGCGCATCATTCGGCAGATTGAGCGCCCGGCGCGCCTGTCGGTGCTGGAGATGCTGCTGTTCGCTGGCGACGACCGTTTTGGTGCGCTGGGCGTGTCGGTATCGGCAGAGCAGTACCTGCCGCGCCGCATCGGCCCCTACCCCGTGCTGAGCGACTTGGAGCGCTTGAGCGCAGCGGTGGAGGATGTGCAGACCCTGGTCCCCATCGCGCCGGAGGTGCAGCGCCTGATCCAGCCCGGCATGAGCCTGGGAGGCGCGCGGCCCAAGGCCTTGCTGCAGACCGATGCCGGTGCCCGTGTGGTGAAGTTCGCCGAGCTGGACGACGCCGTGGATAAGCCCCTGGTGGAGCACGCCACCCTAACGCTGGCGGCGCAGGCGGGCATTGACGTGGCGAACACCGCTGTGCTGCCGCTGCCACCGCGCCATGGCAGGGCGCGTCACGCGCTGACGGTGGAACGTTTTGACCGCGTGGACGGGTTTCGGCTGCACTGCCAGTCGGCCCGCACGCTGCTGCGCGCCGCACGCCTGCACGAGAGCTACGGCGCGCTGGCCACGGTGCTGTTGCGGCTGGCGCACCCAGACCGGCAGGCCGCGATGCGCGAAGAACTGTTCCGGCGCATGGTGTTCAACATCTTGATGGACAACACCGACGATCACGAACGCAACCACAGCGTGCGCCTGATGTTCGACGGTTACCACGAGTTGACCCCTGCCTACGATGTGGTGCCCTCGCTGCAGAACCTGGGCTACCAAGCCATGGGGGTGGGACGCGAAGGCGCAGCGTCCAGTCTGGAGAACGCGTTGACTGAGCTGAACGAGTTCGGTCTGAAGCGGGCGCGGGCCATCGAACTGGTGCAGCAGGTGGCGCGGGTGGTGGACGGATGGGAGGCGCATTTTGCGGCCCTGTGCGTGAGCCCGGCGGACCGGGAGCTGCTCAAAGCCAGCATCGACCGCGATGCGCTGCGGCTGCAGCGGCGCGCGTACCTCTGAAGCGCGCTCTGGGCGTACGGTCCTGTGTGTCTATGCCTTGCATGCGCTTGCTGTGGCGGCGGCTGTCGCTGCCGATTCAGTACCCCATCACCCGCTGCCCCAGCGGGCTCAGATCGCCGGGTGTGAAGCGCCCCGCAAAGTCCACTTCTAAGTTGTCGGGTGCAAAGTCGGGCGCCGACAGTCCGGCCTCGAACGCCGGGCGCTGCAGGTCCGCGTAGCGGCGGTTTTTGGCGCAGTCGGGTGCGGGGGCGATGTACATCACGCTCGAATAACCGCTGCCGCGGTGCACGTCTTCCACGCCGTGCAGCACGTCGGGGTGCCACCACACGGTGTCGCCCGCTTGCATGTGCGGAATGGAGCCATAGCCTCGCATCAGCATGCCGTGGTGTTCGGGTGAAGCCAGCATGGCGCGGCACGCTGCAGCGCCGCACAGGTCGTCTTCGGCCACATCGTCTTGCAAGGCACGCAGCAGCATCCAAGCCATGGCGTCGGCCACTGGCAGCAGTTGCAGTGTGCCGTCGCCCGGGCCTTGGGGTGTGAGCGCGGTCCAGGCCTGGAAAGACCGGAACATGCGGCACACGGCAGGGGAGGGGATTTCTTCGGTTTCGGTGCGGCCCCAGGCATCGAATGGGTCGTACTGGTTGATGTCGCCCCCAAACACATGGCGGTACACCTTGTTTTGGTAGGCCGGGTCGATCCAGCGCTCAATCGAGCCTGCGTCCACATGGGCCGATAGGCCGAGCGAAGCATCGCCCGGTTGGCGAAAACGCACCCGGTCGGCGTAGAGCAAATTGGCATCGGGGTTGAACACCTGGCCGCTTGGCGCGTCGGCGTTTTCAAAGCGCCACAAGCGGTTGAGAAAGCTGTGCGCCTGCGCCATGGCCGGGTCGGTGCGGGCCTCCATTTGCGGGCGCGACCAAAACACACCGTAAATCTGCGGCCGGCCGCTGGCCAGGGTGTTGAAGTAGTTGTCGACCGCGCCGCCTTTCTGCAGCTTGGCCAGGTAGTCGTTGCGTTCCAGGTAGCTGGCGAGTTCGGCGTTCCAGTCGGCCACACGCGCGTCGTCGAACACATTGCGGATCACCACACAGCCGCGCTGGCGAATGTGGGCTTTCTCGGCCTCGCTGATGCGGTCGAGCGCGCTGAATTCGATTTGTGGCACGGGCTCGATGCCGGCCGCGCGCTCGCGCTCAATCGCGTCGAGCTGGCGCTGCACCCGTTCGGTGATGGCGGCGAAGCGCTGCGGCATGTCGGTGATGCGCGCGCGCAAAGCGCGTTTGGTGGCGATGATGCGTTCGCGGTATGGGGCGTTGGCGGCGCGGGCTTTTTCTGAGGCGCTTGGGGCGGCGGTGGGCGTGGCGGTCTGCATGGCTGTGGACGTGGCGGTGGGGTGGCAACAATCAACCGGGTTGGTGGAACGATTCCAGGTTGGGCGGGGGAAACAGCACCTGGGCCGATGCCAGCCCGGCGTGCGAAAAATGCGCCAGCATGCTTTGGCCCATGGTCAGGCCGGCGAGGTGCAGGTCTTCAAAACAGGCCATGAAGGGCTGGCGCACATAGTGGGGCAGGGGGCTGCTGTACTTGATGACCAGCTCGATGTCGTGCCCCACGCGCAGACCGGCGTCGCTCAGCGCGCTGATGAGTGGCAGCACCGGTGCCTCGCGCGAAATCACCAGGCCGTCGAAGCGGCTGGCCTGCGCCACCGCCCAGTGATAAATGGCCTCGGGGCTGTCGTCGAGCGACACCGCCTGCACACATTCGCCCTGCACGCCGTGTTCGCTGCAAGCCTGTGCAAACCCTTGGGCCAGGTGCGAGCGAAACACGCTGCCCTCGGTGGGCAGCAACATGGCCAGGCGGCTGCGGCCTCGGGCGGCCAGCGCCTGCACGCCCATGGCGGCGTATTGTTCGTTGGCAAAGTCGACAAAGCCGTGGGGCTGGCTCAAGCGCGTGCGGCCGTGGGTGATGAAGGCAAAGCCTTTGTCTTGCAGGTAGCGCACCCGCGCGTCGTCGGGGGTGGTGTGGGTCAGCACCAGGCCGTCGGCCAGGCCGCGTTCGACCACATAACGCACCGTGTGCAGCGCATCGCTGTCCCCGCTTTGGGCGTCGGGTTCGCCGGCTGCGTCGGGCAGCACGATCAGGTGGTAGTCGGTGCCGGCAATCGCATCGCCCAGGCCCAGCAACAGGTCTTTGAAGCCAGGTTGGCTGGCGTCAAAACGGTCCATCACAAAAGCCAGCACATGGGTTTTGCCGGTTTTCAGACGCACGGCGGCGCGGTCGCGCACATAGTTGAATTGCCGCGCCGCTTCCAGCACCTTGTCGCGGGTGTGCGGCAATACGCTGGGTGAGCCCGCCAGTGCGCGCGACACCGTGGCCAGCGACAGCCCCGTGGCCTTGGCAATGGTGTGGATGGTGGCTTTTTCCTGGCTCATGGTGGTGTGTGGATGGGATTGGGGTGGATTATGTAAACGTTTACATGGTGCGTCAAGCGGGGTAAATCCGGTTTTGACGTGCGGGCATGTAAACGTTAACATGCCCGCCTTTTGTGGCCATTTCAACCCAGTAGGAGCCAGCATGCCAACAAGTCACCGTCCCTTGCGTTGGGCATTGATCGGGGCCAGCACCATCGCTGGCCAGTGGATGGTGGGCGCCATCCGGGCGGTGGGCGACGAGGTGGTGGCGGTGGTCTCGGGCGACCTGACCCGGGCGCGCGACTTTGCTCGCCAGCACGGCATTGCCCACGCGCTGGACGCCGACGCCGGCCTCAGTGGCTTGGGGGTGGACGCGGTCTATATCTCGTCCACCAACGAAAAGCACGAAGCCCAGACCCTGTACGCCGCTGCCCAGGGCTGGCATGTGCTCTGCGAAAAACCCCTGGCCACCAGCCTGGACGCCGCCCGGCGCATGGTGGCCGCTTGCCGCAGCGCCGGTGTGGTGCTGGGCACCAACCACCACCTGCGCCACAACAGCGCCCACCGCCAGATGCGCGATGTGGTGCGCGCCGGCACGCTGGGCCGCTTGGTGGCGGCGCGGGTGCACCACGCGGTGTATCTGCCGGTTCACCTGCAGGGCTGGCGGCTCACAGACCAAGCCGCCGGTGGCGGGGTGGTGCTCGACATTGCGGTGCACAACGCCGATTCCTTGGCATTTGTATTGGGCGAGTACCCAACCGAAGTCACCGCCATGGTCAGCAACACCGGCATGGCGCAAGGCATGGAAGACCATGCGCTGTCGCTTTGGCGCTTTGCCAGTGGCTTGATCGCCACCACCCACCAAGGCTTCTCCACCCCCCACGCGCGCACCGGGCTGGAAATCCACGGCACCGACGGCTCGTTGCACGGCGAGGGTGTGGTGCACCAGGCGCCTGGCGGCCGGCTCTCGCTCAAGCGGGCCGATGGCGAGCGTGACTTGCCGCTGGACGCCCACAACCTCTACGAACGTTGCCTGGGCGAATTCCACAAGGCGGTGCGCGGTGAGCCACACGACATGGCCACTGGCGAATCGGGCTTGCGCTCGCTGGCGGTGGCGCTGGCCGTGCTGGACAGCGCGCGCCTGGGCCGCAGCGTGGCCGTCTCCGCTGCATAAACCTTCTCCTCAACCACCCCCGCACCATGAGCACACCCACTTTTGACAGCCTGGCGTTTCTGCAGTCCCATGTGGACGACACGCTGCGCTTTTATGAGCCCACCGCGTTGGATGCCGACGGCGGCTTCTTTCACTACTTCAAAGACGACGGCAGCGTCTACAACCGCAGCCACCGGCATTTGGTGAGCGCGACGCGTTTTGTTTTCAACTGGGCGCAAGCGCAACACCACACCAGCCGCGCACCCTACCGCGACTGGGCGGCGCACGCTTTGGAGCACCTGCAGCGTTTTGTGATCGCGCAAGGCCCGGCCAAAGGCCTGCACGCCTGGACCCTGCAGGACGGCCAGATCGAAGACGCCACCGCCTTCGCCTACGGTCAGGCCTTTGTGCTGCTGGCGCGGGCCCACGCGCACCGGGTGGGCCTGTGCAGCGCGGCGGATGTGGCGCGCGCCTTCGACGCCATGGGCGACGCCTTCTGGCGTGAGGCCGACGGCGCCTACGCCGACGAGATCACCCCCGGCGGCACCCTGATCGACTACCGGGGCCAGAACGCGAACATGCACATGTGCGAGGCGTGTTTGGCGGCGTTTGAATTCACTGGCGAGGCGCGTTACCTGCAGCGCGCGCAGGCGCTGATCGAGCGTTTTGCCTTTCAGCTCGCCGACCAAGCCGGTGGTTTGGTGTGGGAACACTACCGCCCCGACTGGTCCATTGACTGGGACTACAACAAGGACAACCCCGGCAACATCTTCAAGCCCTGGGGCTTTCAGACCGGGCACCAGACCGAATGGGCCAAGTTGCTGCTGATCGCCCACGGCTGTGCGCCCGACGCGCGTTATGTGCAGCGCGCGGCCCAGCTGCACTGCAGCGCCTATCAGCACGGTTGGGACAGCACCCACGGCGGCCTGATTTATGGCTTCGACACCGAACACAAACCCTGCGACAGCGACAAGTATTTCTGGGTGCAGGCCGAATCGTTCGCCAGCGCCTGGCGCCTGTGGCGCGCCACCGGCGACGAGCTGTTTGTGCAGCAATACCGCGACACCTGGGCCTGGAGCTGGCGGCACCTGGTTGACCACCAATACGGCGCATGGTTTCGCATCGTCGCGGCCGACGGCGCCAAGCTCGAAGACACCAAATCGCCCGCTGGTAAAACCGACTACCACACCATGGGCGCCTGCTGGGACGTGATGGCTGCAGGCGGGCTTGAACCATGATCGCCGCACGGTCGTTCCGAAGGCGAGCAGCCCCGCAGCGCGCAGCGCGGAGGGTTCGGAAATGAGCGCAGAGGCGTTCCGCTGGGGTGTGCTCGGCTGGGGCAAGATCGCCCGCACCCAGTTGTGGCCAGCCATGCAAGCCGCTGGCCACCAAGTGGTGGCCGTGGGCAGCCGCACACCGGGCGGCGCCATCGCCGAACTGCCGGGCATCACCGCCACCACCTACAAAGACGTGCTGGCCAACCCGGCCATCGACGGCATTTACATCGCCACCCCCAACCACCTGCATGTGCCACTCACTGTGGCCGCGCTGCAGGCTGGCAAACCGGTGTTGTGCGAAAAACCCATGGCGCTCAGCCTGGACGAGATGGAACAGGTGCAAGCCGCCGCCGACGCCAGCGGGTGTTACGTGCAAGAAGCCTTTATGGTGGCGCACCACCCACAGTGGCAGGCGTTGCGCACCTCGGTCGCTGCCGAGCTGGGGCTGCTGCGCCTCATGCAAGTGGCGTTCAGCTACGACAACCGCGATCCGGCCAATATCCGCAACGCCTTTGCGCAAGGCGGCGGTGGCCTGTGGGACATCGGCTGCTACGCCGTGTGGGTGGGGCAATGGTGCATGGGCCGCGAGCCCGATACCGTGCGCGCCAGCGCCACGGTGCACGCCGACTGGGGCACCGACATCCACTGCCAAGGCGAGCTGCTGTGGCACGGCGTCGATGCGCCCACCGTGTTGCAGTTCAGCGTGTCCACCCAGCGTGCGCGCCACCAGTCGGTGACGCTGGTGGGCGACTCCGCCTGGGCCGAGGTGGTGGTGCCGTTTAACCCGCTGCCTGAAACGGTCGTGCGCCTGCGCAACCCCGGCGCGATTGCCGACGACGCGGTGCAGACCCTGCGCTTTGGCCCGGTCAACCAATACAGCGAGATGGTGAAGACCTTTGCCCAAGCGGTGCGCGAGGGCCGGGCGGCCGATCTGAGCCAGAGCCGCGCCATCACGCGGACTTTGGTGCGGCTGCGGGAGAGTGCGGGGATGTGCGGCAGCGCTTAAGCCACCACCACCTGCGCACCCTCACCCTGCGGTGCGATGCGGCCGATGGTGTAGACCGTCTCACCCAGCCCGCGCAGCGTGGCGGCGCAGGCCTCGGCCTGATCAGCGGCGATCACCACGACCATGCCGATGCCGTTGTTGAAGGTGCGGTTCATTTCCACGTCGTCTATGCCGTGTCACCGACCGGCGTTATGGCGCCAGTGAGCGCTGACTGAACAACCTCCACGATTCCCGGGATGAATCATGATTCAGAGAGACTTTTTTGAAAGAGATCAGTCACATCGGCTTACAAGAAAATCCAACGAAGGCTGTGGATACGGTTGTTTCGCCCCCTTTGTTGATTGACAGCCCAGCCCAACTTTGAAAAGAATCCACTGAAGGATTCAAGATATGAAAAAACAGACGTGGCTCAGTTGGCTTGCTACACATGTGCTTGTGAGCGTTGCTGGTGTGATAAGTGGTCGGCCCTGAAATATTCTTTTCAGCCGGCGCCCAGTCGCTGCGCTGGCGCTCTGAGCTCGTTGAAGGCGAAGTTGCGCAGCGTGTCGAGCCAGTTCGGCGACACGCCCGCCACCGTGCACAGGCGCAATAAAAGCGTCTGCAAGAAGG
>CAMBOY010000120.1 GCA_945869245.1 Hydrogenophaga intermedia | reverse complement strand
TAATCGGCATCGCCTTCATGCTGCCGTTTGAGCATGGCCAAGCCGACGCGCAGCTTGTCGCTCATGGTGGTGGCGCCCTCAAAGCTTGAGGTGGACAACCACTGGTAGAGATCGTCCGGAATGCGGCCGGATATGGGCATCATGGTGGTGATCTTGGTGGCTGTATTCATTTGAATTCAAATGTATCCGATTGCATAAACTTGTCAATAGGGTCAACCCCAGCGACTTGTTTTCGCTGGCTCGAGTTCAGGTGTGACCCTCCCTACAATCCTCCCATGACCGCCCCCACCTACACCCGCGCCCAAGCCCTGCCGCAGATCCTGTCCCAACGCATCGCCATCCTCGACGGCGCCATGGGCACCATGATCCAGCGCTTCAAGCTCAACGAGGCGCAGTACCGGGGCGAGCGCTTTGTCGACTGGCCCAGCGACGTCAAGGGCAACAACGAGCTGCTGAGCCTCACAAGGCCCGATGTCATTCAAGACATCCACGAGGGTTATTTGGCCGCCGGGGCCGACCTGATCGAGACCAACACCTTTGGTGCCACCACCGTGGCGCAAGACGACTACGGCATGGGCCATCTGGCGCGCGAGATGAACGTGGCCTCGGCCCGCATTGCCCGCGCGGCGTGCGACAAGTTTTCTACGCCCGACAAGCCGCGTTATGTGGCCGGCGCCCTGGGCCCCACGCCCAAAACCGCGAGCATCAGCCCCGATGTGAACGACCCGGGCGCGCGCAACGTGACGTTTGAGCAGCTGCGCGCCGCGTATTACGAACAGGTCGAAGGCCTGGTCGAGGGCGGCTCGGACGTGCTGTTGGTGGAAACCATTTTTGACACGCTCAACGCCAAGGCGGCGCTGTTCGCCATCGACGAGTTTTTTGAGGCCAGCGGTGAGCGCCTGCCGGTCATCATCAGCGGCACGGTCACCGACGCGTCGGGCCGCATCCTGAGTGGCCAGACCGTCACCGCCTTCTGGGCCAGCGTGCGTCACATCCAGCCGCTGGCCGTGGGCCTGAACTGCGCGCTCGGCGCCACCCTGATGCGCCCCTACATCCAGGAACTGGCCAAGGTCGCGGGCGACACCTTCATCAGCTGCTACCCCAACGCCGGCCTGCCCAACCCCATGAGCGACACCGGCTTTGACGAGACGCCGGATGTCACCAGCCGCCTGCTGCGCGAATTTGCGGCCGAAGGCCTGGTGAACATTGTGGGCGGCTGCTGCGGCACCACACCACAGCACATTGGTGCCATTCACGACGCGGTGGGTGGGCAGGCGCCGAGGGCGGTGGCGCGGTCGGTGTTTTACAAAGAAGCGGCATAACTGTTCGCGTGCGACCGGTCAAACCGCCTCCACCACCTGAACCTGAAACGACACGTTGAGCCAGTCGCGTATGGCCGCGAAGATGGTGGCCAAGTTGTCCATGCTGGGGTTGCCCTTTTGAGACAGCATGCGGTGCAGGCTTTTGCTGGGCTTGTGCGTCAGCTCTGCCAGTTGCTCAAAACCCACCGTGGCATTGACCAGATCGCGCAGGATCAGCCTGGCGGTTTCCGGCTCACCGCTGAGAAACAAAGTGGCGGCCTCGTCCAGTAGCGCCTTGGCGAAGGCAGGGTCGCGCTGGACGCGGTCAACCACGGTTTGTTTGAAGTCGCGGGTCAGCGTCATGGCTTTTTTCCTTTGCGCTCTGCGGCGAGCGCTTTCTTTCTGTCTTTGTATTCGCCAATACCTCGAAACCAAGCGATGTTGGATGTGTGCCCCAGTTCGAGGCGTACTTTGGCTACGGCAACCTTGGCCGCTGCTGTGGCGTCAAGCGACAAGAACCATTGCTGGTAGGGGTTGGAGCCGTCTTCCCTGACGTACTCTTCGATTTGTGTTCTCATGCCTTAATGGTAACGATTATGTTACCGGTGATCAAGCGCGGACCTGGATCGGTAGCGCCGTTTGTTGGCGTACTGATCGTGGGATAATCGCCCCCTTCATCCCACCAAGGGGAGTAGCGAACCAGTGGCCTGTGCATGCGCGCGGGCGCTGGCGAGACCTTCGTCAGGACGTCGTGCCTTGCACGGCCGGAGGTTTTGGGTCTGGCGCCGCCGGATCACAGCAAGACCTTGCGGGTGTTTCCCCAACACCAACCGCGAGGTTCTTTTTCATCATGACTTCTGTTGCGCCACTGTGGCTGTGGCTTGTATTTGTTGCGTTCGTCGTTTTTGCCCTGGTGGTCGACTTTGCTTTTATGAACAAGCAAGGCGCGCACGAAGTGGGCGTGAAAGAGGCGCTGCGCTGGTCCATCGTCTGGGTGGCGGTGAGTTTGTGCTTCAACGCTTTCCTGTGGTGGGCGGTCAAGGATGTGACCGGCAGCGTGGCCGAGGCCAACACCAAGGCGCTGGAGTTTTTGACCGGCTATCTGATTGAGAAGAGCCTAGCGGTCGACAACATTTTTGTCTTCTTGCTGATCTTCACCTACTTCGCGGTGCCGCCCAAGTTCCAGAAGCGGGTGCTGATGATCGGCATTCTGGGCGCCATCGTGCTGCGCACGGTGATGATTCTGGTCGGCGCCTGGCTGATCGATCAGTTCCACTGGATTCTGTATGTGTTTGGCGCTTTCCTGATCATCACCGGCATCAAGATGTGGCGCGGTGCGGATGAGGACAGCAACCTCGACGACAACCCCGCGCTCAAGCTGCTGCGCCGCTTCATGCCGGTGAGCAAGGAATACGACGGCGAGAAGTTCTGGACGATGGAAAACGGCAAAAAGATCGCCACCCCGCTGCTGATGGTGGTGGCGCTGATCGGTGTGACCGACGTAATTTTTGCGGTGGATTCGATTCCGGCGATTTTTGCGATCACCAAAGACCCGTTCATTGTGCTGACCAGCAATGTGTTTGCTATTCTGGGCTTGCGCGCCATGTTCTTCTTGTTGCAGGCGGCTGCCAGCCGTTTCCACCTGCTGAACTACGGCCTGGCGGTGATTCTGGTGTTCATCGGCAGCAAGATGATGCTGATCGATATCTTCAAAATCCCGGTGGCGGTGTCGCTTGGTGTGGTGATTGGTGTGCTGGCCATCACCATGATCTGGAGCCACAAGACCGCTCCCAACACCTGATGCCTGCAGGACCGGCCGCAGCGCTGGCCCGGGTTTCACGCTAAGCTGGCGCGCCGCGCATTGCGGCCCGCCAGTTTTTTTATGCAGATTTCCGACCTTCGTATTCGCCTCAAAGCCCTGGGCGCTCAGCCCAAACACGCCAACCGCGTGCTGCGGCTGTGGGCCAACGCGCTGCCGCAAGACCACGGCAAACGCGACATCGACACCTTTTTGCCGGCCCGTCTGCGTGAGGCGCTGCCCACCCTGGGCGCCGAGCTTGACGGCTTGGCGCAGCTGCACGAAGAGCACCCGGGCGACGACGGATCGGCCCGCTTGCTGGTGCGCCTGGTCGATGGCCAACTGGCCGAGAGCGTGCTGATGCCGCCCGGACGCATTCCGGGCCTGTGTGTGTCGACCCAGATCGGCTGCGCGGTGGGCTGCACGTTTTGCATGACGGGGCAAAGCGGCCTGATCCGCCAGCTCACCAGCGGCGAAATCGTGGCCCAGGTGGCGCTGGCGCGCCGGCTGCGGCCGGTGCACAAGGTGGTGTTCATGGGCATGGGCGAGCCGGCCCACAACCTGGATGCGGTGATGGAAGCGATTGAGCTGCTGGGCACTGTGGGCAATATCGGCCACAAGAATTTGGTGTTCTCGACTGTGGGCGACGAACGCGCTTTTGCCCGGCTGGCGCAGGGGCCGGTGAAGCCGGCACTCGCCGTGTCGCTGCACACCAGCCGTGCGGACCTGCGCGCCCAGCTGCTGCCGCGCGCACCGCGCCTGAGCCCCGAGCAGCTGATGGACCAGGCCGAGGCCTATGCCCGCGCCACCAAATACCCGGTGCAGGTGCAGTGGACCCTGCTGGAAGGCGTGAACGACAGCGACGAGGAGCTGGCCGGTATTGAGCGCCTGCTCAAGGGCAAGTACGCGGTGCTCAATTTCATCCCGTACAACCCGAGCGAGGGCCTGCCGCACCGCCGCCCGAGCTGGGAACGCGCGGCCGAAATGGCGCGCCATCTGCACCGCCGGGGCATCCTCACCAAGCTGCGCCACAGCGCGGGGCAAGACGTGGACGGCGGCTGCGGCCAACTGCGCGCCCGCGCCACCACGGCCGCGCAGCCGGTGCGGGTGTTGCGCGGCCGTGTGGGTGAAGCGGGCTGAACTGGCTGGCGGTCGCGTCCGACGGCTCAGTGTGTTTCGCGGGTCAGCCGCTCGGCGAACGAAATGCCAATGGCGGACAGCACAAAGGTGAAGTGGATCACCGCCACCATGGTGACGATTTGGACGTTCTCGAGCGACAAATCGCCGCTGAGGTAGGTCTTGAGCGCGTGCACGCCCGAGATGGAAATGATGGCAAAGGCCAGCTTGAGCTTCAGGTTGTAGGTGTTGACGTGATCGAGCCAGTCGGGCTTTTTCATGTCTTTTGAATCGAAATGCGCGGTCGTCACAAACAGCGACACGCCAGCCAGCGCCACCACCCAGACCAGTTGGGCCACCATGGTCATGTCGACCAACTCCAGCACCTTGATGATCAGGTCAATCTTCTGCAGGTCTTCAAACAGCAGCGTGTTCATGAGCTTGTAGGTCTCATACAGAAACTTGCCCAAGATGCCCAGGATGATGGCCACCAGCCCGACGTAGAAAAACAGCATGGTGAAGCGCATGCCATACAACAGTGAGCCTACGCTCGCGAGCATTTTTTCCATGGGTGTCCTGTGTTCGATGTTGGCGATGCGACGGCGATCGTTGCGCAGCGGGTCGCACCATTGGTGGTTCGTCGGCGCCGATTCTCTCAGGAAAAAGTATCACCAAAGTGTTAATGGCATGTGCTTGATCCCGCCCCGGCTAAAATCCGTGCCTCTCAAGGAGCGCTGCAGCGCCGATCCTCGGTGTCAGGCTTGAGAGCACGGGCGTTCACCGCCCCGCCGGCCCTTGCCGGCTTGCAACGGCGCTCACCAGTTCTTCCAACCACCCTGGTGAGCCCCATGTCTGCCGTTGCCGAAACATCCGCCGTGTCCGTTCCCCCCATGCTGCTGTCTGGCCTGGAGCCGCTGTTCATTGGCGCAGGCAGCCTGTTTGTGAACGTGGGCGAACGCACCAACGTCACCGGATCCAAGGCCTTTGCCCGCATGATTCTGGAGGGGCGTTTTGACGACGCCTTGGCCGTGGCCCGCCAGCAGGTGGAAAACGGCGCGCAGATCATCGACATCAACATGGACGAGGCCATGCTCGACAGCCAGGCCGCCATGGTGCGGTTCCTGAACCTGATCGCTGGCGAGCCCGACATAGCACGGGTGCCGATCATGATCGACTCGTCCAAGTGGTCGGTGATTGAAGCTGGCCTGCAGTGTGTGCAGGGCAAGGCGGTGGTCAACTCCATCAGCATGAAAGAAGGCGTGGACGCCTTTTTGCACCAGGCCCGGCTGATTCGCCGCTACGGCGCGGCCACGGTGGTGATGGCCTTTGACGAGCAAGGGCAGGCCGACACCTACGCCCGCAAGATCGAGATTTGCGAACGCGCCTACCGCTTGTTGGTGGACGAGGTGGGATTTCCGCCCGAAGACATCATCTTTGACCCGAACATTTTTGCCATTGCCACCGGCATTGCCGAGCACGACAACTACGCGGTCGACTTTATCGAGGCCACACGCTGGATCAAGCAGAACCTGCCGGGTGCCAAGGTCAGCGGCGGTGTGAGCAACGTGTCGTTCAGCTTTCGGGGCAACGACCCGGTGCGCGAGGCCATTCACACTGTGTTTCTGTACCACGCCATCAAGGCCGGCATGGACATGGGCATCGTCAACGCCGGCATGGTGGGCGTGTACGACGAGCTGGACCCCGAGCTGCGCGAACGCGTGGAAGACGTGGTGCTGAACCGCCGCCCCGACGCGGGCGAGCGCCTGGTGGAAGTGGCCGAAAACGCCAAAGGCGCGGCCAAAGACGAAACCAAGAAAAACGAATGGCGTGCGCTGCCTTTGCGCGAGCGCCTGGTGCATGCGCTGGTGCGCGGCATCACCGAACACATCGACACCGACACCGAAGCCATGTGGCAAGAAATCAGCGCCGCCGGTGGGCGCCCGTTGCAGGTCATTGAAGGCCCGCTGATGGACGGCATGAACGTGGTCGGCGACCTGTTTGGCCAAGGCAAGATGTTCTTGCCCCAGGTGGTGAAAAGCGCGCGGGTGATGAAGCAGGCGGTGGCCCATTTGCTGCCCTACATCGAAGAAGAAAAGCGCCAGCTGCAAGCCGCTGGCGGCGATGTCAAAACCAAGGGCAAGATCGTGATTGCCACCGTCAAGGGCGATGTGCACGACATTGGCAAAAACATCGTCACCGTGGTTTTGCAGTGCAACAACTTCGATGTGGTCAACATGGGCGTGATGGTGCCGTGGCAAGACATCCTGGCCAAAGCCAAGGCCGAAAACGCCGACATCATCGGCCTGTCTGGCCTGATCACCCCCAGCCTAGAAGAGATGCAGGTGGTGGCCGCCGAGATGCAGAAAGACCCGTATTTCCGCGAACGCCATATGCCGCTGCTCATTGGTGGCGCCACCTGCAGCCGGGTGCACACAGCGGTGAAGATTGCGCCGCATTACACAGGCCCTGTGGTCTATGTGCCCGACGCCTCGCGCAGCGTGAGCGTGGCCCAAGGCCTGTTGGGCGACGGCCGCAACCAGTACGTGGCCGAAGTGGCGGCCGACTACGACAAGGTGCGCACCCAGCACGCCAACAAAAAACAAACCCCGCTGTGGCCGCTCGACAAGGCCCGCGCCAACCGCTGGATGCCTCCTCTCCCGGGGGGTGAGGGACTCAGCGCCGACGCGCGTGAAGCCGCCGCCTGGGCGGCGCACCAGCCCACGGCGCCCAAATTCATCGGCCGGCGCGTCTTCAAAAACTGGGACCTGGCCGAGATCGCGCGCTACATCGACTGGGGCCCCTTCTTCCAGACCTGGGACCTGGCTGGACCGTACCCCGCCATCCTCGACGACGAAGTGGTGGGCGAACAGGCCTGCAAGGTGTTTGCCGACGCGCAGGCCATGCTGAAAAAGCTCATCGACGGCCGCTGGCTAAGCGCCAGCGCGGTGGTGGGCCTGTACCCGGCCAACCGCAGCGGCGCCGACGACATCACCCTGTACGCCGACGAGGCCCGCAGCCAGCCGCTGCTGACCTGGCACGGCCTGCGCCAGCAGACCGAGAAACAAGAAGTGGACGGCGCGATGCGCCCGAGCCGCTGCTTGGCCGACTTTGTGGCCCCAGCCGGCACACCCGATTACGTGGGCCTGTTTGCGGTCACCGCCGGCTTGGGCGTGGAGAAGAAAGAGCAGCAGTTTCTCGACGCCCACGACGACTACAGCGCCATCCTGTTCAAGGCCCTGGCCGACCGCTTGGCCGAAGCCCTGGCCGAATGCCTGCACGAACGCGTGCGCAAAGACCTCTGGGGCTATTGCCCCGACGAGGCGCTCAGCAACGAACAACTCGTCAAAGAGCAGTACCAGGGCATCCGCCCGGCGCCCGGTTACCCGGCCTGCCCCGACCACTCGGTCAAGCGTGCGATGTTCGATGTGCTGCAGGCGGCCGACATCGGCATGGGCCTGACCGAGAGCCTGGCCATGACCCCGGCCGCGAGTGTGAGCGGTTTTTACCTCGCCCACCCCGAGAGCCAGTACTTCAACGTCGGCAAGATCGGCGACGACCAACTGGCCGACTTGGCGCAGCGCAGCGGGGTCGAGGCCAGCGAATTGAAGCGCTGGTTGGGGCCGAATTTGTGAAGTGTGGCTGATTCAGCGGCGAGTCGCCATGCTAAAACCCAGAAAACAGTTCAGGAGGAAACGGCATGAAGACAGAGCAGCTACAGGTGTTGACCGAAACCTTTGAAGGCCACGCGCATCAAACAGACACCGGCGTGGAGTACTGGCTGGCACGCGACGTGCAGCACTTGCTGGGCTACAGCGAATGGCGCAACTTCGGCCAGGTCATCAGCAAGGCCAAGACCGCCTGCGAAGTCAGTGGCCACCCAGTCGGGAACCATTTTGTTGACGTCAACAAAATGGTTCAGCTGGGCTCTGGCAGCGAGCGTGAAATCGATGACCTCATGCTCACGCGCTATGCGTGTTATCTCATTGCCCAAAACGGCGACCCGCGCAAGTCCGAAATCGCCTTTGCACAGACCTATTTCGCTGTCCAGACCAGACGTGCTGAGCTGATAGAGCAGCGCATGCTGGCGCTGGAGCGCGTGCAGGCCCGCCGCAAGCTCAGCGAAACCGAAAAAGAACTCTCGCAAGTGATCTACGAGCAGACCGGCGGCAACCAGGACTTTGCCTTGATTCGCAGCAAGGGCGACCAAGCGCTGTTTGGCAAAAGCACGCAGGCCATGAAAGCGCAATGGAAAGTGCCCGACAGCCGCCCGCTGGCCGACTTTGCGCCCACCATCCTGCTCAAGGCCAAGGACTTCGCCACGGAAATCACCATCTTCAATGCCCGCCAGCACCAGATGGACACCGAGAGCGCTATCTCCAGCGAACACATCACCAACAACCAAGCGGTGCGCAACACCCTGCTGGAGCGGGGCATCCGCCCCGAAAGCCTGTTGCCGGCAGAAGACGTCAAGAAGGTGGAGCGCCGCCTGAGGGTGTGCAAGATTTTGTGTAAACGGACAATCCCGCTGGGGCGCTGGCCCCGTAGTCCGTAAACACAATGACCACCAAGAAACACGAAGTCCCCGAAGAACTGCTGTCTGGCCT
>CAMBOY010000119.1 GCA_945869245.1 Hydrogenophaga intermedia | reverse complement strand
GCAGCAAACCATATCACGGCGACTGGATCGCCGCGCAGAACGCACGCATTGAAGCCCACCGTGTTCCCGCAGCCGCCTTGCGCCCCGGGTGAGACTCCATGGCGCAGTACGCCGTGTTCCCCAACCCCGGCCCCAGTGGGGCTGACGGTCTCCTCTATGTGGTGGTGATCCCGGGTGGACCGCTCGCTGGCCTGGCACCACGCCTATCATGGCATCTGGTGCGGTTGCCCCGCAGACACACACCAAGCGAGCCAAGGTGCTGAAAAAAGCCAAAACACCCGAGTGGAAACCGCGTGTGGTTTTGTATATTGGCGTACCTGATTTGACATGACGACGCTGGGCTAGCACATGCGCGATTTCTTTTCCCGCTTATCGATTCGGTTTCGGCTATTGCTGGGCTTTGGACTATTGGGGTCCTTGTTGTTGGGTGTGCTGTCGGTGAGTTGGCTCACTCTCAACCATGTGCAATCGAACGCGCAGCTCATCATCGACATGTATGAACCGCAGGTCGATCGCATGACCCGCGTGGAGTTGTTGATGGTCAAAATTTCACTGGAGGCGCGGCACGCCATTTTGTCGGCCAACGATCCGCAAGAGCTCGCCGACGCCATGGAGCGCATTGGCAACGACCGCCGCCACTTGGTGGAATTGATCAACGACACCGAGGCGAATTTGTCGACCCAGGAGGGACGCGACATCATGAACCGCATCCGGCAGGCTGATGCAGTGTTCTGGAATTTGTCCCAACAGGTGGCGGGCCATGCCCAAACCGGCAATGTGGCCGCCGCCTACGCCTTGTTGACCACCGATCTGGTGCCAGCCCGCAACCGCCAGCTCGAACACATTGGCGAGCAAAAAGAGTGGCAGCGCCAGTTGATGAACCAAGCGCTTGCCGACGCCAGCCGCACCATTGACCAGGTCAAGTTGTGGCTGATGGTGGTGGTGGCGGGCATGTTGGTGTTTGTGAGTTTTTTGCTGCTGCGCCTAATCAATTCCATCACCCGGCCACTCACCAGTTTGCTCAACACCATTGTCGAGGTGGAGCTCAGTGGCGACTACACCCAACGGGTGGCGGTGCAGGGCACCGATGAGGTGGCGCACACGGCGGCTGCCTTTGACCGCATGATGGAACTGGTCGAGGCCCGCACCAACGAATTGGCGCGCAACCGCGAGCACCTGGAAGAGATGGTGGAGCAGCGCACCGCCGAGCTGCGCGAGGCGGTGACCGCAGCGAAGGCGGCCAACGAGGCCAAGAGCCGATTTTTGGCCACCATGAGCCACGAGTTGCGCACGCCCATGAACGGTGTGCTGGGCATGGCCCAGCTCTTGTTGGCCAGTCCAGTGGACAAGGCGCAAACCCAAGACTACGCGCGCACCATTTTGCATTCGGGGCAGACCTTGCTGACTTTGCTCAACGACATTCTGGATTTGTCCAAAATCGAATCGGGCGCTCAGACCTTGGAGTCCGGTGTGGTGTTGCCCGCTGAATTACTGCGCAACACCGAGGCCTTGTTTGCCAACAATGCGCAGGCGAAGGGCTTGAAGTTGTCCGCTCGGTGGCACGGCGCGGCCGACCACCGCTACCGTGGGGATCCCAATCGGCTGCAACAAATGTTGTCCAACCTCACCAACAACGCGATCAAGTTCACATCGGTGGGCGAGGTCCACATCGAGGCCTTTGAATTGCCACAGCTCGATGGCGGCGCTTGTTTGGAGTTTTCGGTGCGCGACACGGGGATGGGCGTGCCGCCCGAGAAGCAGGACATGCTGTTTCGCCCCTTTAGCCAAATTGACAATTCGACCACGCGTCAGTTTGGTGGCACGGGGTTGGGGCTGTCGATCGTCAAGAACCTCGCACAGCTGATGGGTGGCGAGGTGGGCTTGGAGAGTCAAGAAGGGCAGGGGTCGCGCTTCTGGTTTCGCGTCTACCTGGACCCGATCAGCGGACCACTTGAGTCGCTGGTTGTGCGCCGCGCGGATCTCGATTCTGCTACCTTGTTGCCGCAAGCCACCGAAGGCGCTTTGGGTGGGCGGGTTCTGGTGGTGGAAGACAACCGAATCAATCAGCGGGTCATTGAGGCCATGTTGCACAAGCTCGGGGTGGAGGTGGTGCTGGCGGACAACGGTCAAGCGGCTATTGACATGGTCATGGCCGACGGGCGTTTCACCGTGGTGCTGATGGATGTGCAAATGCCCGTGCTCGATGGCTACCAGGCGACTGCCCGTATCCGCGCCTGGGAGGCCGAGCACCAGCGTGCGCCGCTGCCCATTGTTGCGGTGACGGCAGATGCGTTTGCCGACGACCAGGCCCGCTGTTTGCAAGCGGGCATGAACGACTTTTTGCCCAAACCCATCAAGACCGCCTCCCTGGCCGCCATGTTACTGCGTTGGCAACAGACCGCCAAGGGGAGCCCCGAGTGCGACCCATCGGCGGGAGTGCCCCATGGGAGCTGAGGCTGTGATGGGGCGACGGCAATGTGTTCTAGGCATGGCGGCGACCATGCTCACGCCGATGGCGCGGGCGTGCGATGGCCCCGTGCTGGTGATTGGCGCTGGCTTGGCCGGCCTGTCGGTGGCGCGCCACTTGCACGACGCGGGTCGGTCGGTGGTGGTGTTAGAAGCCCGCGACCGGCTCGGTGGGCGTATCCACACCTCGCGGGTGTGGCCCGATTTGCCCATGGACTTGGGCGCGAGTTGGATCCATGGGGTGCAGGGCAATCCGCTGACCGCTCTGGCGCGCGAGGCTCGTGCGTCGTGGGTTGCCACCTCGTATGAAGCCAGTCTGGCCTTGGATGCGCGGGGCCAGGAGATCCAGTCGGACACATCCTCCGCAGAGCGCCTGTTGCGCCGCGCCACGCAATGGGCCGAGCGGCGTTCTGCCGATGTGTCGGTGTGGGCGGCCCTGCAGGCCCAGCCCGAGTGGCTGCGGCTGGCGCCCGCCGCGCGACAGCGCGCTCGTCACCATTGGAACGCCACCCTGGAGCAGGAGTACGGCGGGGCACTGGACGAGCTGTCCGCTTGGCATGGCACCGATGCAGACGGCTTTTCGGGAGTCGATGGCCTGTTTCCACAAGGCTTTGATGCGCTGATCCAACACGCTGCGCGGGGTCTCGATGTGCGCTTGTCGTCCCCAGTGCGATCAGTGGCGCCAGGGCGGGTGGTGTTGGCGAATGGGAGTAGCCTGAATGCCCGGGCTGTGGTGGTGACCGTGCCCCTGGGCGTGCTGCGCGCTGGTGGCCTGCGCTGGGAGGAGGCCCTAAGCCCTGCGCGCGCTCAGGCCTTGGATGCCCTGCGCATGGGCTTGCTCAACAAATGCTGGCTGCGCTTCGACGCGGTGCATTGGCCCACCGACGTGGATTGGATCGAATGGCTCGGCCCCGAGCCGGGGCGGTGGGCACAATGGGTGTCGCTGGCCCGCGCCGCGCGCCAGCCGGTGTTGCTGGGTTTTCACGCCGCGCACGAGGCGCGTGCTCTCGAATCGCTCAGCGACCGCGACACCGTGGCCAGTGCCCATGACGCCTTGCGTGCCATGTTCGGCACGCGCTTTCCGGCACCGGTGGCGGCGCAGCTGACCCGCTGGGGTCAAGACCCCTGGGCGCTTGGCAGCTACAGCTTCAACGCGGTGGGCACCTCGGCCGCGACCCGCAAGGCTTTGGCCGGCGCCGAATGGGACGGTGCGCTGTGGTTTGCAGGCGAAGCCACCGAGCCCGACTATTTCGGCACGGCACACGGCGCGTGGATCTCCGGGCAGCGGGTGGCGCGCTCCTTGCTCGATGGGCGTTGTGGCCCTCGGTCGTGAGGTCGCTCGCCTGGCTCAGTTCTCGGACGCGAACTGGTCGGCGTTTTTGCCAACAAACGGTTGGTAAAAGGCCTTGATGGCCTGCATATCGGCGTCGACATCACCCGTGGGGTGGAACACCGGACCCAAGCCGCTGCGTTTGTTGGCATAGTCCATATAGGCCAACACAATGGGCACCTGCGCACTTTGGGCGATGAAGTAGAAGCCGGTTTTCCAATGGCGGGTCTTGCTGCGGGTGCCTTCGGGGGGCACGATCAGCTGCAGCGGCACGGTGGCGTCCCGAATGGCCTGGGCACTCAGTTCCACCAGATTGTTGCTGCGGCTGCGGTCTACCGCGATGCCCCCGAGCCAACGCATCAGTGGGCCAAACGGCCACCGGAAGATACTGGCCTTGCCCATCCAGCGCGGCGTCAGGCCCAGTGCAAACGCCACCATCAGTGTCATGGGCAAATCCCAATTGCTGGTGTGGGGTGCTGCGATTAACACGCTCTTGCGGGCATGCTCGGGCAGCGAGCCGTCGACTCGCCATCCGCCGACTTTCAGGCAGAACAGCGACAGGCCTTTAAAAACAGCGCTAACCCCAGGGGTGGTGAAGATGGTACGTGGCATGACCGCGATTATGCGGTGCCGCGTTCGACCCAACTCCCCAGCCTTTGTCTGGACGCACCGCGCAGCCCACGACCGCCCCAACCGCTGAGCTGCAGCCGCGTGCGGCGGCAGTGTTGCTGACAGTCCACACGCCGGCGCGCAGCTGGGCCTGTCTGAATACCTTCGTATTTTGTTTGTCGGCGCCAGAAAAATGCAGGGATTACACCGGCGCACAGACCTTTGGAACGGCTATTGACCCAAGTTTTTGTAGGGGATTTAATTGCGTACCTGTCAATTTCGTCAAAAAAATGTTTTCTGCTGTTTTTCGTACTTTGGGCTCACGCATTGTGGGTGTGGTGTGCTTGGCCATTGTGTTGACATTGGCCACGGGCTTGTGGGTGATTTACGACCGCACCTACGACTTGGTGACCCAATCGATGCGGGACAAAATGCAAGCGATGCTGGTGCAAGCCGAAAGCACCACCGATTCCATGGGTGCGCTGGTGGAAGCGCAGGCCTTCGATTACCAACGCCTCACGGCTGAGCTGGCTGCCAAAGGCCATGAGAACTACCGCGACACCACCTTCTACCAAACCGTGCCGGTGGTGGCTTCATGGGCGGCCATCCGCCAATCGATCGAAGGCACACCGATTGCGTTTCGCATCGTGCGCGACAAGCCGCGCAATCCAGACAATGCGCCAGCCAATGCGTTTGAGCGCCGCGTGCTCGATACGGTGCAGACCCCGGGCACAGGCTCTTGGTTTGTGGTCGACCGGGAGGCCGGTGTGGTGGCGTATGCCCGGCCGGTGACGATGTCACAGAGTTGTATGCTGTGCCACGGCGACCCAGCGAACAGTCTGACCCAGGACGGCAAAGACGTCTTGGGCTTCACCATGGAAGGCTGGAAACCCGGCGAATTGCGCGGCGCTTATGTATTGACCGCACCCTTGTCCGAAGTCGACCGTCCGCTGTGGCAAGGCATGCGCCGCGCCTTGCTCTGGAGCTTGCCCGCCGCCTTGGCTGTGCTGCTCCTATCGGCTTGGGTGGTGGTGCGCATCAACAAAAGCCTGTACAGCACCACGCGCAGTTTGTCGGCCAACTCCGAAAAGCTCACAGAAGCCTCCGAGCAGGTGGCGCGCACCGGCATGGAGCTGTCCGAGGGGGCGACCGAACAGGCTGCGACCTTGGAAGAGACCAGCGCCTCACTGGAAGAACTCAATGTGGTGACCCGTGCCAACGCCGAGGCGGCCGCAGGTGCCAAAGACATTTCGGCGCAAGCCAAAGAAATGACCGAATCCGGCTTGAAGCAAATGGCACAGATGCAGCGTGCCATGGCGGACATCAAGGACGCTTCCGACCGGGTGTCGAAGATCATTCGCACCATCGACGAAATCGCGTTTCAAACCAATATCTTGGCGCTCAACGCAGCGGCGGAAGCGGCGCGCGCCGGGCAGGCTGGCTTGGGCTTTGCTGTGGTGGCCGACGAGGTGCGCAACCTGTCTCGGCGCAGCGCCGATGCGGCCCGTGAAACCGCCAGCATCATTGAACTGTCGCTGCGCACAGCCCAAGAGGGCGGCGATATGTGCGATGGGGTGCAGAACCGGCTGGAGAAAATCAGTCAGAAAATCTGCGCCTTGGATGAGACCATTGTGCTGATCAGCCAGGCGTCTCGTGAGCAAAGCCAAGGCATTGCCATGATCAACACCGCAGTCAATCAGCTCAGCGAAGTGACGCAGGGCAATGCAGCCAACGCCGAGTCGAGCGCCAACGCGTCGGTGGTGCTGCAGCAGCAAGCCAAGGATTTGCACGCATCGGTTACGGCGATGCAAGCCATGATTTCCGAGCGCAAGCGGCGCGCTGTGGCTTTGCGTTGAGCGGCTGGCACCGCTTTGGCGCTTAGGGTTGTTGCCTGACCAGGTCTTGGACGCGATCCACCGCTGCGTCGCCGCTGCTCAGCGGCACCCGGCGCGCACCGTTGAACCGGGTGCTCCAGTACTTGGTGCGCATGTCTTCGACGCGCACGCGGCCACCCGTACTGGGTGCGTGGACAAACTTGCCGTCTCCCACATAAATGCCCACATGACTGAAGGCGCGGCGCATGGTGTTGAAGAACACCAAGTCACCTGGTTTGAGGTCTTTGGAGTCGATGGCCACGGTGGCAGCGGCCTGATCCGCCGCGCGGCGCGGCAGGATCTTTCCCACCGATTGCTCAAAGACCAGCCGCACCAGCCCGCTGCAGTCCAGGCCCGATTCGACCGTGTTGCCGCCGTAGCGATAGGGCACGCCCAGCAAACCCATGGCCTGCATGACCAGAGCCGACGCCTGCCCACCCACTGAGCTGCGCGCCTGCTGTACTTGGTTGCCAAGCCGTTCGATCAAACCTTTCTGGACCAACAGGCCTTCGAGTTCGTCGGCGACAGCCATGCCCGATGTCGATGCAATGGCGCAGGCAAGAAAAATGGCGTGGATCCGGACCTTCATACAGTAAGAATAGGTTCTTACGCCTCAGGCGTCAAGTGACGAAACGCATGCACAGGCTTGATTTTTCAATTGTTTCCCCATGGCTCACCCAAAATCGCCTAAAAAAGTGATTTGATAAAATGAACAGCGTTTGATTTTTATGTGACTGTTTGAGGAGTTTGACCTCGTGCAAATTCAAGAGCTTCGTTCTGTGCCCACAGGGGAGCGAGCGGCCATGCTGGCGCAGCGCGCCCGCGACCGTAAGGCCCGCCAAGACCGCATGGGTGAGCAGCGGCGTGCGCTGCTGCTGGACGTGGCGCTGCAAACGCTGATTGCCGATGGCTGGGAGGGCTTCAACCTGCGGGATATGGCCAGCAAAGCCGGTTACTCGGCGGGCGCTTTGTATGCGTACTTCGACAGCAAAGATGCCCTGTTGCGCGCCGTGCGCGGTCGCTGGCTCGAAGCGGTGCGGGTGGCCATCGAGTCGGCGCGTGTGCCCAAATCGAAAAGTGCGACCCATCGGGTGGCGGCAGAGCCGATGGCGGCGTACCAGCTGTATTTGGTCAAAATGCAAGCGTGGTGGGACGCCATCGCCAAGCACCCCTTGGGGGTGCCGATGTTGTTGTGGCCGGTCTGGGCGGGCGAGTCTGAGTCGCTGGGCGACCGCGGCGTGCTGGCGGAAATGGAACTGCTGACGCGCGAGATCCGCAACACCTTGCCAAGCGACACTGAAGCGGCGGCGCCCGCGCGCGCCATGCACGGTGATATTCTGGTGGCCGGTCTTGGCTACTTGGTGGCCTTGGGCAAAGCCCCATCGCCGGCTGTATTGGCCGCCCTGGGTGCGCGATTCAACGACACCATGCGCCAGCACTTGAGCGCACAGTGGCAGGACGGCGCGCGCGGTAGTGGGCAAGCCCACGGGCCCGATGGCCAGCCCGACCTTTTTTCGCTCGACATCGACTGAGCGTGGAACCGATTTAGGAGATAGGTATGCTGCTCGACGCAGACGATTCGCAACTGGTGCTGGTGGATTACCAGCCCAAACTCATGCCAGCCATTTTTGAGGCCGAGCGCGTCATGGCCAATGCCAAGCGCTTGGCGCAATTGGCCCAATGGCTCAACGTGCCGTGCTGGGGCACCGAGCAGGTGCCCGACAAGCTCGGCCCGCTCGAACCCAGTTTGGCCGCTGCCTGCCGCCAGGTGCTGGTCAAAAGCGCCTTCAGTGCGGTGGCCGATGGCCTGGGCGATTGCTTGGTGCCGACGGCCAAGCCGGTGTCGGGCAATGCCCGCAGCTTGCCCAAACACCTGCAAAAAGCCGCGCCCGCCCCGGTGCAGCGCAGCACCTTGGTGTTGGCAGGAGTGGAGGCGCATGTGTGCCTGTTGCAGACCGCGCTGGAACTGCTGGAGCAGGAGTTCGAGGTGTGGGTGGTGACCGACGCCTGTTCCTCGCGCACCGAACGCAACCGCGACGCGGCCTTTGATCGGCTTGCGGGCGCAGGCGCCGAATTGGTGACCACCGAAATGGTGGGCTTTGAGTGGCTGCGCGACAGCGCTCACCCACACTTCAAAGATTGGCAGGCGCTGATCCGCTGAGCGCCGCAGACCCTATGTCAGGGTCTCGAAAGTCTGGCTCTCATAATTATGAATTCAGTTTTTGGGCGGTTGCACAGGTGTGTGGCCGCTGCGGATCTGCATTCAGGAGACATCAATATGAGCCAGCTCAGTTACGCCGCGTTTCATCGCCGTTCCATTGAGGACCGCGACGGGTTTTGGGCCGAACAGGCCAGTCTGATCGATTGGCACAAGCCTTTTGATCAGGTCTGCGACTACAACAATCCGCCTTTTGCCAAGTGGTTTGCCGGCGGCGAGACCAATATCTGCCACAACGCGCTGGATCGCCACCTCAAAGACCGCGGCGACCAAAACGCGCTGATTTTTGTCTCGACCGAGACCGACACCGAAAAAGCCTACAGCT
>CAMBOY010000118.1 GCA_945869245.1 Hydrogenophaga intermedia | reverse complement strand
AGGCCGGCCTGCGCCAAGCTGTTGAGCGCGGGCAACGCCCAGGTGGCGATGCTGTCGGCGTTGATGGCCACCGCTATGCTGTCCTCGTCGCGCCCGCCGCCGGCGGTGCTGGGCGCCAAATCGCGCAAATCGCGCTCCAAATCGGCGCGCAGCAGCCGCATCATCTTGGCGTGTTTGAGCAGCAACTGCCCGGCCGCTGTGGCCTTGAGCGGGCGGCTGCGCACAATCAGCACCGTGCCCACCTGCGCTTCGAGTGCCCGCAAGCGCTGCGACACCGCCGACTGGGTGATGGACAAGCGGTTGGCCGCGCGTTCGAAACCACCCTCTTCAATGATGGCGGCCAGGCATTCCAGGGCGTCGGGATCATAGGTGCTCATGCGCATCTCCGGGCGGGTCTTGTATTAGCCAATCTGATCAATATGGATCTAGTTTAATTCAGCTTCTCAAAGCTCGCCATCTTTTCCATACTCGCGTCCATCAGCGGCGGCCTCGGTGGGCACGCCCAGCCACCAGGAGTTGGACATGCATGTGATCGTGATGGGTGCCGGTGTGATCGGGGTCAGCACCGCCTGGCATTTGCTGCAGCGCGGCCACCGCGTGACCTTGGTGGACCGCCAGGCCGACGCCGCGCTGGAAACCAGCTTTGGCAACGCGGCGCAAATCTCGGTGAGCTATTGCGAGCCCTGGGCCAACCGCGAAGCCCCGCTCAAAGCGCTGAAGTGGCTGTTCGACCCCGAAGGCCCACTCAAATTCCGCCCGCAGCTTGACCCCGCCCAGTGGCGCTGGGGCCTGCAGTTTTTGGCGCAGTGCAACGACACCGCGTTTGAACGCAATGTGGCCCAAATTGTGGCGCTGGGCCGCTACAGCCACGAGGCCCTCAAGCGCGTGGTGGCGGACACCGGCATCGAATACCAGCGCATCACACGGGGCATTGCCCACTACTACACCAGCCAACAAGCGCTGGACGACGCCGGCTCGGCCGCCGAGCTGATGCGCCGCCACGGCGTGAACCGCCGCGTGGTGGGGCGCGACGAGCTGCTGCGCATTGAGCCCGCGCTCAAAGCCTATGGCGACAAAGTGGTGGGCGGCACCTACACCGAAAGCGACGAATCGGGCGACTGCCGCGTCTTCACCCAGGCGCTGCTGCGCCGCTGCGAAGCGCTGGGCATGGACAGCGTCATGTCGCACGACATTGAGCAGTTGCAAACCGAAGGCGGCGCCTTCCGCTCGGTGCGGGTGCGCTCGCGCGCCGACGGCGCGGTGCGCGAACTGAGCGCCGACGCCGCTGTGGTGGCCTGCGGCAGCTACAGCACCGCGCTGATGCGCCAAGTGGGTGTGCGCCTGCCGATTTACCCCGGCAAGGGCTACAGCGCCACGCTGCGCCTGCTGCGCCCCGACGCCGCGCCACAAGTGAGCCTGCTGGACGACCAGCTCAAGATCGCCATCTCGCGCCTGGGCGACCAGCTGCGCGTGGCCGGCACCATCGAACTCGGCGGCTTTGACCTGTCGCTGGACACACCGCTGGCGCGCCGCCGCGCCGAAATGCTGGTGCGCCGCATTGAAGAGGTGTTTCCCGGTGTGGCCGACACCCGGCTGGAGCGCGACGGCGGCAACCCGCAGTTCTGGTGCGGCCTGCGCCCGGCCACGCCCACCAACATCCCGGTCATCGGCCAAAGCCGCGTGCGCGGCCTGTGGGTCAACGCCGGTCACGGCACCCTGGGCTGGACCCACGGCGCGGGCTCGGGCAAGGCGCTGGCCGAACTCATCAGCGGGCAGCAACCCGCCATGCGTTTTGGCTTCTGGAACGCGGCACCCGGCGCAGCCGAGCGCGCGCCGCTGATCAGCTCGACTTCTTCAGCTTGACCGACTCGACCCCGGTGGCCTCGGGGCGGACACGCTCGCTCATCCAGCGCAGCAAATCGAGCCACATTTGCCGAATCTCGGGCTGCAAGGGCGTGCGAAACGCGCTGGGCAGCTCAATCGTCACCACCGGCATGCCTTTGTGCACGCCGCCGTAGTTGCCCAGGCTGCCCGGGAAAATTCCCACTTGGTCCAGGTACAGACGACCCAGCCGCTCGGGCGCCACCGTGGGGCCGTCAAAGTCAAGCACGCCATAGGGCGCGTGAATGCTGACGATCAGGTGCGGCTGAAAACGCTCCATCTCTTCGTGCAAAAACTTCGACTCCGGCTCCGACAGCGGCGACGGCCCTGGCCAACGGCGCGGGTCTTTGCGGGTGCGTTGCTCCCAATACACCTTGGCCTCTTTGGCCCAGTTGGGCGTGGGGAAGTTGCGGTTCAGATCCACCCCGCGCGCGTTGACGCGGCGCGCCGGGCGCACCAGCAACCCGTCGGGGTTGAGCGCGGGAATAAAGCGCCAATGCGCGTCCGACGGGGTTTCGGTGGCCAGCCGAATCCAGTGCAGCGCCAGCGAGGCCGACGACAACTCGTCGCCGTGCATGGCGCCCACCACCAACACCCGAATCTTGGGCTGTGGCGCCACCACGTCGCGGGCAAACAGCGTCTGCCCCCGGAACGAGCGGCCGATGGTGGGCTGCAGCGCCGCGTCGCGACACAAAGCGGCCGACACATTGGGTAGCCGAGGCACCCACTGAGCGCATGGGTCGGTGGCGCCGGGGGGCGTGAGCTGAACCGCAGGGGGTCGGGCCTGGGCGGCGGTCTGCTGCGCGTGAACAACAGGGGCTGAAACCAGCAGGGCAGCGGTCAGCCAAAAAGTGTGGGAAATACGGTGCATCTGTGAATTCTATTAAGGAGTCACACAGCCGACAGACCCAGGGTGTGAGAGCCTGTGACAAACACAGCATTTGGCGCCACAGCACGGACAATGGTCACATGACCGCGCCGCCCCAACGCAAGCCCCACCTCGACCGCTTTGCCATGACCTTGCTGGTGGCGTGCTGTGCGTTTTGGGGGCTGCAACAAATCCTCATCAAGGTGGCGTCGGCCGATATGCCGCCGCTGTGGCAGGCCTCGCTGCGCATGCTGGGCGCCACCGCCCTGCTGCTGCTGTGGTGCCGCTACAAACGCGTGCCGCTGTTCGAGCGCGACGGCACACTCAAAGGCGGGCTGCTGGCCGGCGCGCTGTTTGCCGGCGAATTTGTGTTCATCTACCTCGGGCTCACCCACACCAGCGCGTCACGGCTCACGGTGTTTTTGTACACCAGCCCCTTTGTGGTGGCGCTGCTCATGCCGCGTGTGGTGCCCGGCGAGCGGCTGGTGGGCCTGCAATGGCTGGGCCTGTCGCTGGCCTTTGCGGCGGTGGCGGTGGCGTTCAGCGAAGGGTTTTCGACAGCCTCGCCGGTGGCCGGCCAATGGGTGGGCGACGCCATGGGCCTGCTGGCCGGCCTGCTGTGGGGCCTGACCACGCTGACCATCCGCGCCACCCGCATGGCCCAAGCCAGCGCCGAAAAAACTCTGTTCTACCAACTCGGCGTCACCGCACTGGTGGCGCCCATCGTGTCACTGGCCCTGGGCGAAACCTGGGGCTGGCACTACTCGGCCCTGTCGTGGGCCTCGCTGTTGCTGCAGACGGTGGTGGGCGCCTTTGCCAGCTACCTGGCGTGGATGTGGATGCTGCGCCACTACCCCGCCACCCAAATGGCCACCTTCACCTTTTTGACGCCGGTGTTTGCGCTGGTGTTTGGGGTGCTGCTGCTGGGCGAGCCGCTGACTTGGCAGCTGATGCTGGCCCTGGGCGGGGTGGCGGCGGGGATTGTGTTGGTGAGCCGCAGGCGCTGAGCGCCCCCGGCCGCCACACTCAACCCTGTTTGACCGTGGCGCTCGCGCCGTTGGTCTTGACCGACTCCACGCCGTTGTCGCGCCCGGCTGCGGTCTTGTACATCTGGCTGGTGCCAATCACCTGGTGGTTGCCCGCCTTGAGGTTGAAATAACAACGCCCGTCCGACGCGTCCTTGCGGTCGTAGCGGGCGTCGTTGCCGCAATTGGTCTGCACCGATTTGATGCCGTTCTCGGCCGAGGCCTTGGTTTCGTACTGCTCGCTGCGCAGAATCACCTCGCCGTTGCCCGCCTTCAGGACAAAAGAGAACTTCCCTTTGTCGTTGGAACCCAGTTCGTACCAGCCTGCCATGATTGCCTCCAGTGGGTGAATGAAAAAAGCCTACACCGACACATGATAGGCAAGCGCGGCGGCGCTGAACAGCCGGACAACCCGGCCGCCCCAACGGGCACCAGACCGCCGGCGCCATGTGGCGTGACAAAAGCCCCGGCGGTGTGGCTCGGTGGCGCTGTCAGCGCAGGTGGTGCACCGCCGCCTGCCCGTAGACCGGCGTGTCCAGCCCCTCATAGCGCGCCTTCAGCTGCAGCGACAAAAACTGCGAGTAGTGGCGGCTCTGGTGCAGGTTGCCGCCGTGGATCCAGAGTTGTTTCTGGTTCGTCGGCTTCCACATATTGCGCAGCTCGCCCTCCCATGGCCCGGGGTCTTTGGTGGTGTTAGAGCCCAGCCCCCAGACCTTGCCCACGCGGTCGGCCACCTCGGGCGACACCAGGTCGGCCAGCCAGTGGTTCATCGAGCCGTAGCCGGTGGCGTAGACGATCAGGTCAGCCGGCAGCTCGGTGCCGTCGGAGAGCGTCACGCTCTTAGGGTTGATGTGCTGAATGGTCACGCCGCTTCGGAGCTTGATGCTGCCGTTGGCCACCAGCTCGCTGGCGCCGACGTCGATGTAGTAGCCCGAGCCACGGCGCAGGTACTTCATGAACAGGCCCGAGCCGTCGTCGCCGAAGTCGAGCAGGAAGCCCGCCTTCTCCAGCCGGCCGTACAGGTCGGCGTCGCGCTTCTTCATCTCGTCGTAAACCGGGATGTGGAAGGTGTGCATGATCTTGTAGGGCACGCTGGCGAACACCAGGTCGGCCTTGTGGTGGTCGATGCCGTTCTTCACCGCCTCCTCGCTGTACAGTCCGCCCAGCGCCAGCTCCATCAGCGAGTCGGACGGCGCGATGTGGGTGCTGGTGCGCTGGATCATGGTCACGTCGGCGCCGTTTTCCCACAGCGCGGCGCAGATGTCGTGCGCCGAGTTGTTGGAGCCGAGCACCACCGCCTTCTTGCCCTTGTATAGCTCCGGGCCGGGGTGTTTGCTGGAGTGGTGCTGGTCGCCCAGAAAGGTCTCGGCGCCGGGGATCTTGGGCACGTTGGCGTAGCCCGACACACCAAGCGCAAACACCAGCTGCTTGGGCCGCAGCGTCACCTGTTCGCCGTTGCGGTCCACCACCACCTCCCACTCGCCCTTGGCCTCGTTGAACGTGGCCTTCTTCGCGGTGGTCGAGCCCCAGTAGTTGATCTCCATCACCTTGGTGTACATCTCCAGCCAGTCGCCGATCTTGTCTTTCGGCGCGAACACCGGCCAGTCGTCCGGGAAGGGCATGTAGGGCAGGTGGTCGTACCAGACCGGGTCGTGCAGGCACAGGGTCTTGTAGCGGTTGCGCCAGCTGTCGCCCGCGCGCGGGTTCTTCTCGATCACGATGGTCGGCACGCCCAGTCGCCGCAGCCGCGCGGCCAGCATGATGCCGCCCTGCCCGCCGCCGATGATCACGGTGTACGGCTGCTCGTCGTAGCCCAGCCGCGCCTCTTCTTCGTGGCGCCGCTCCAGCCAGCTCTTGCGGCCCTGCTGCGCGCCGTGCTCCGCGCCCTTGATGCGGCGCGTGCCCTTCTTTTCTTCAAAGCCCTTGAGTTCGACCATGGTGGTCAGCAGGGTCCAGGCTTGGTCACCTTTCAGGCGCACATGCCCGCGCCCGCGCGAGACGCGGGTTTCAAAGGTGAACCAGGCGTCCGTCACGCCGTCGGCTTCGGTGGCTTCGCCTTCCAACTGAAAGTGCGACGCCGCCGTGTCGGCCTGGCGCGCAGCCAGCATGTCGCGGATGGCGCCGTGGCCTTCTTGGGTGCGGATGTTCCAAGTGAACGCAACCAGGTCGCGCCAGTAGCAGTCGGAGGCGAACAGCGGCAACACGGCGTCGGGGCTGCCAGAGGCGAGTGCGGCGCCGAAGGCGTCCAGCCAGCGTTGGGCCCGCGCGGAGGGCGAGGTGTCTGTCATGGGGGTGTCTCCTGTGAATGCCGGCCTCGGTGCGGGCCGGTCGTTCAGGGGTATCAAGACGCGTGCCACCCGCTGTGCGCAGCCAACCACTTGATTTGCCGAGACTTTTTCTACAGCGCCAGGTGTCACACCCCGTGCACCTGTCACACCCTGCGGTGACAGGTGTCACGGCATCTCCGGCGCGCAGAGTCTGGTGCCAGAACGCCGCGGAAGCGGCTTTGCCGGGCCGCCAGCGTTGCCCCCCTCCGGGGGGGTCGCGCGCAGCGCGGCGGGGGGCGTTCAGCCCAACCTGTTGGGCTGAACGATGCCTATCCGCTTCATGCGGCGGTACAGCGTCATGCGCGATACGCCCATGTGCCGCGCCACCGCGCTCACGTTCCAGTGCGCGGCGCGCAGCGCTTGCTGCAAGGCCTGCGGGCCGTCGCCGGTGCCGTCGCTGGGCGCAGCGGTGGGCGCAAGCTCGGCGCGCAAGGCCAAGCGGGCTGGCTGCAGTTCGGGCAGGTCGTCCACATCAATCGCGCCACCCGCACACAGGCTGGCGCCGTAGTCCAGCACATTGCGCAGCTCGCGCAAATTGCCCGGCCAGCGGTGCTCCATCAAGCGGTGCAGGGCGGCGGGCGTGATGGACCGCTCCCCCAGCAGCCGCACAATCATCGCGCCCAGGTCGCTGCGCTCGCGCAGCGGCGGCAGCTCAATGTGCGCGCCCTTGAGGCGGTAATACAAGTCGTCGCGGAAGCGCCCAGCGAGCACCAGCGATTCGAGCGGCGCGTGGGTGGCCGCGATCACGCGGATGTTCACCGGCACCGGCTTGGTGGCGCCCACCGGCAGCACCTCGCGTTCGGACAAGACGCGCAGCAGCCGCGCCTGCAGCGCCAGCGGCATGTCGCCAATCTCGTCCAGAAACAGCGTGCCGCCGTCGGCCTCGGCGATCAAGCCGCGCTTGCCTTTCGGCGATGCGCCCGAGAAACTGCCCGGCAGGTGGCCAAACAGCTCGCTCTCGATCAGGTGCTCAGGAATGGCCGCGCAGTTCACCGCCACGAAGGGCCGCGCGCGGCGCTCGCTGCTGGCGTGCACCGCCTTGGCAAAAAACTCCTTGCCCGAGCCGGTCTCGCCGGTGATCAGCAGGCTGATGGGGGTGTTCACCAGCCGCGCCACGCGCTCCACCTGCCGGTCCAGCGCCGCGTCGCCGGCCGACAGCGCGGCCAGCGGCGCGGGCACGCGGCGCTCCTCGCGCTGCGCGGCGGCCACCGGGCGCGCCGGCGGCGGCACCGCCGACAGAAACAACAAGCGCCGCCCGCCCGCGAGCATCACCGCGCGCTGGTCAGACGGCTGGGTCAACACAAAGCGACCGATCTGGCTGAACGGCAGCTCGAACAGCGCCTCGAACGGCTGGCCCAGCAGCGACGGCGCTGCACCCTGCCCAGCGGCACGCCCACCCGCGCGCCCACCGGCAAAGGCCAAGGCCGCGCGCCGGTTGTGGCCCACCACGCGCCCGCGCATGTCCAGCGCCAGCAGGTACTCGGGCTGCACGTCCAGAAACTGCGGCGCCGCCGACAGCCGCAAAATCCAGTCGTGCCGGTGGCGGTGCAGAAAGGCCGCGTTCTCGATGTCGTGCGCCGTCATCTTCACCAGCTGCAGCGCCAGGTGCTGGCTGCTCTTGGGCTGGCTGGAGCTGAGCTGCGAAATGTCGAGCACCGCGCTCAGCTCGCCCGCGCTGTCGTAGACCGGCGCGGTCGTGCAGGTCAGCGGAATGTGGGTCGCGTCGAAATGGTCGTCCAGGTGAACGGTCAGCGCCTCGCCGGTGCTGATGCAGGTGCCGACGCCGCAGGTGCCCGCGTGCTGCTCGCTCCAGTCGGCGCCCAGATACAGCCCCGCCTTGCGCAGGCTGGGCTCAAACACCAGATCGCCCAGAAAGTCCACCGTCACGCCGCGCGCGTCGGTCAGCAGCACCACATAGCCCAGCCCCGCCACCTTGCTGTAGAGCGCCTCCAGTCCGTGGCGCGCAATCTGCAGCAGCGCCTCCATCTGGTCCTGGTGCTCGCGCAGCCGCGCCTGCGGCAAGATCACCGCCTCTTGCATGCGGGTCGGGTCCAGCCGGTGCTCGTGCACACAGCGGTGCCACGAATCGCGGATCACCTGCTCATGCCCCGCCGCCGCCAGCGCCCCCGCGCCATCGGCGGCCACCTGCATCACGGTGGCGATGTGCTGGTGCTGAGAGCTGGTGTGCATGGCGCGACTCCGGGGTGATGACTGGCAGGCGGTGAGCCTTGCACCATCGGAGCAGCGCGGTGCGATGTCAATCGAGGGAATACCCGGGGAGGCAGTTGTCGACAGTCTTCCGCTTGACTACGTGCTCATCGAAGACCCACACTGACCCATGCCCGGCTGGCATTGAAATTCTGAATAGCAATGGAGTGCATCATGTTCAAGAACGGTATGCGTCCTGTCCACCCAGGTGAAATCTTGCTGGAGGACTACATCAAGCCCATGGGCGTCAGCGTGCGCGCTGTGGCCATGGCCCTGCATGTGCCTTACTCGCGCCTGAGCGAAATCACCAAGGGCCAGCGCGGCGTGTCGGCTGACACGGCCCTGCGCCTAGAGCGCTACTTCGGCAGCGAGGCTAAGGGCTGGTTGAACCTTCAGGCAGCCTATGAGTTGCGAATGGCTGAGATTGAGGAACCTGTCCTGAATTTTGTGTTTGAGGCATAACCATGATCTACAGGACCATTTATGCCAAGCAAGACGAAGTTGAAGAACGCGGCCATTGCCGCCAGAAGCGCCGCGCTGCCGAAGATCTCGAACGAGCTGATTGACCAGTTCGTGA
>CAMBOY010000117.1 GCA_945869245.1 Hydrogenophaga intermedia | reverse complement strand
AAGGGATTGCGGCGGCCCCGCCGCCTCAGCGTGCAAAGACCACCGCAGGCGATGGACTCAGAGCTCTTCCGAGCCCAGCAGCATCTCGGTGATGCCCTTGCCAGCCTGCACCATCGGGAACACGTTCTCGGTGGGGTCGGTCTGGAAGTCGATGAACACCGTGCGATCTTTGAGCGCGCGGGCTTCGCGCAAGGCGGGCTCGACGTCTTGTGGACGTTCGATCCGCATGCCCACATGCCCGTAGGCCTCGGCCAGCTTCACAAAATCGGGCAAAGCGTCCATGTAGCTGTGGCTGTAGCGGCCCTCGTAATCGAGTTCCTGCCACTGGCGCACCATGCCCAGGTAGCGGTTGTTGAGCGACAGCACCTTGATTGGGGTGCTGTACTGCAAGCAGGTGGACAGTTCCTGGATGCACATTTGCACCGAACCTTCACCGGTAACGCAGTACACCTCGCTCTCAGGCTTGGCCAATTTGATGCCCATGGCGTAGGGAATGCCCACGCCCATGGTGCCGAGGCCGCCAGAATTGATCCAGCGGCGCGGCTCGTTGAATTTGTAGAACTGGGCGGCCCACATCTGGTGCTGCCCCACGTCGGAGGTGATGTAGGCCTCGACGTCCTTGGTCATGTTCCACAAGGTCTCAATCACCAGTTGGGGCTTGATGACCTGGGTGTTGGCCCGATCGTACTTGAGGCAGTCGCGACTGCGCCAGTCTTCGATCGTGTTCCACCAAGCCTGCAGAGCCTGGGCATCGGGCTTTTGCTGGGCTTCGCGGATCATGCCGATCAGTTCGGTCAACACGTCTTTCACATCACCCACGATGGGCACATCCACCTTCACGCGCTTGGAGATGCTCGACGGGTCGATGTCGATGTGGATGATCTTGCGCTCGTTTTGCGCGAAGTGTTTCGGGTTGCCGATCACGCGGTCGTCGAAGCGCGCGCCCACCGCCAGCAACACGTCGCAGTTTTGCATGGCGTTGTTGGCTTCCACCGTGCCGTGCATGCCCAGCATGCCCAGGAACTTGCGGTCGGTGGCCGGATAAGCGCCCAAGCCCATGAGGGTGTTGGTGACCGGATAGCCCAGCATATCGACCAGGGTGCGCAGCTCATTGACCGCATTGCCAAGCAACACGCCGCCACCGGTGTAAATGTAGGGGCGCTTGGCGCTCAACAACAGCTGCAGGGCCTTGCGAATTTGTCCGCCATGGCCTTTGCGCACCGGGTTGTAGGAACGCATTTCCACCGATTCGGGGTAGCCGGTGTAAGCGGTCTTGTTGAACGACACGTCTTTCGGGATGTCCACCACCACCGGACCCGGACGACCGGTGCGTGCGATATGGAACGCTTTCTTCATGACCTCGGCCATGTCGCGCACATCTTTGACCAAAAAATTGTGCTTGACGATGGGGCGGGTGATGCCGACGGTGTCGCACTCTTGGAACGCGTCCAAGCCAATGGCGGCCGTGGGCACCTGCCCGCTGATGATCACCATCGGGATGCTGTCCATGTAGGCGGTGGCAATGCCGGTGACCGCGTTGGTCAGACCCGGACCCGAGGTCACCAGAGCCACCCCCACCTCACCGGTGGCGCGGGCAAAACCGTCGGCGGCGTGCACGGCGGCCTGTTCGTGGCGCACCAGCACGTGTTGAATGGTGTCTTGTTTGTACAGCGCGTCGTAAATGTGCAGCACCGCCCCACCTGGATAGCCCCAGAGATACTGCACGTTTTCGGCCTGCAAGGCCTTGACGAGAATTTCAGAGCCGCGGAGTTCGGGAGCAGATGCGCCGGCGACAGCGGCGGCTGAGGCCATTTCGGCCTTGTTGATTTCCATGATGAACCTTTCGAGAATTTCAGAAGCGAAAAACCTTGGGTGCCTCTTCGCCCACTCTTGTGAAGCGACGTCGAGACTTGAGACCGCAGGCCATGGGCAGGATGTATCTACCTGCCGAACCAGGGTCCGTTTGCCGTGTTTTTGGATTGCAGCCCAAGATTATCGCACTGCACAAAACTTTTTTCGCAAAAGCCAATCTGCTATGGCGTGAATGCGACAATCAAGCCTTGTTTTGACCCCGATACGCCGACCATGCCAACGCCAGCTGCGCCGCCCGATTCGCTGATCGCCCCATCCCTGCTGCGCCGCATGGCCTGCTGGCTGTACGAAGGTTCGTTGCTGTTCGGCGTGATTTTCGGGACCGGCTTTTTTGTGTTCGGCCTGGTGTTTGCCATCGGCCACCTGGTCCCCTCGCTGGGTGCCGTGCGCGATGTGGTGAACAACCGCATCGCGCTGCAGCTTTATGTCTTCCTGCTGTTGGCCGCGTACTTCATCTGGTTCTGGACCAAAGGCCATACGCTGGCCATGAAAACCTGGCACATCCGCGTAGTGGATCGGCAAGGTTCTCCCTTGACCCGGGGCCGTGCCTTGCTGCGCTATATGCTCTCTTGGCTCTGGCTGGTGCCGCCGCTGGCGGCGGGCTCGTGGTACCGGCTGTCCGCAGGCGAACTGACCGTCATCACCGTCGGCTGGGTGCTGATATGGGCCATCCTGGCGCGCTTTCACCCACAGCGCCAGTTTTGGCACGATGCCTGGGCGGGCACACGCTTGGTTCACTTCACCGCTGCGCCCAGCGCGTCGGCCTCTACATCCTGATCGCGGCATCGGCGCACCATGGGCAGTCCTTCGTTTTCCCTGTGTGTCTACTGCGGCTCCAGACCCGGTGTCGACACAGCATTCGCGAAAGCCGCGCTGACCGTTGGACAGTGGATCGGTGAGCGCGGCGGGCGCCTTGTCTATGGCGGGGGGCGCAATGGCCTGATGGGTCTGGTGGCAGATGCCACCCTGGCCGCTGGCGGTACCGTGTTGGGGATCATTCCGCAGGCTTTGGTCGAGCGCGAATGGGCTCACACCGCCTGCACGGAATTGGTGGTGGTCAACACCATGCACGAACGCAAGCAGCGCATGGCCGACGCGGCCGACGCTTTTGTCGCCCTGCCCGGCGGCATTGGCACGTTTGAAGAGTTTTTTGAGGCTTGGACCTGGCGCCAGCTGGGCTACCACGACAAACCCGTGGGCCTGCTCAATGTAGCTGGCTATTACGACAGCCTGAGCGCCTTTCTGGCCCAGACGGTGGCAAGCGGCTTCATGAACGACTGGCAGATGGATCTGATCAGGGTTGGCTGCGACCCCTACCACTTGCTGCCGGCGCTGGTACAAGACGCTGGACTATCGCCCGCAGCCCGCACTGAACTGATGTGAGTCGCGCACGCTGGCGTTTGCCCGCGTGCTCAGACCGCGGACTCGTCTTGCTCGCCGGTGCGGATGCGCACCACACGTTCCACCGGCGTGACAAAAATCTTGCCGTCGCCAATCTTGCCAGTGCGCGCGGCACGAATGATGGCGTCGACGCAGCGGTCCACATCGTCGCTTTTGACCACCACTTCCACTTTGACTTTGGGCAAAAAGTCGACCACGTACTCAGCGCCACGGTACAGCTCGGTGTGGCCTTTCTGACGACCAAACCCCTTGACCTCGGTCACCGTCAAGCCGGTCACCCCTTGCTCGGCCAGCGCTTCGCGCACCTCTTCGAGCTTAAATGGCTTGATGACGGCGGTGATTTGCTTCATGGCAGAGACTCTCCTGGATGACGAACAAGAACAATTTTGAGATTATGACGGCTACCCTACCCAAGTCTGCTTATCCATGTCCTATTTCCTGCCACAACACATTCCCATGACCGTCACCTTTCGTGGCGGGCACCCCGAGAACATCCACCACGGATCGGTGGCCGTGGTCGACCGCGCAGGCCGCTTGCTGGCCTGTGCGGGCGATATCGACACCCCGCTGTTCACCCGATCGGCGCTCAAGCCGTTTCAAGCCATGCCCTTGCTGGCGCTGGGCGAGCGCTACGCGCTGAGCGACGAAGACATGGCCCTGCTGTGCGCGAGCCACAACGGCGAAGCCATGCACACCGCCCGGGCGGCCAGCTTGCTGGCGCGCGCCGGCGCTGCCGAGGCAGACTTGTTGTGCGGCAGCCATGTGCCCTACGTCTACAGCATGAACCAGCGCCCAGTGCCCGACGGTGCCCGCTTTGGGCGGCTGCACCACAACTGCTCGGGCAAGCACAGCGGCATGTTGCTGCTGGCCCATGCGCTGGGCGCCGAGCGCAGCGGCTATGTGCACCCAGAGCACCCGGTGCAGCAAGCCATTCGCGCCAGTGTGTCGCATTTCAGTGGCGTGCCACCCGAGCGGCTGGTGCAGGGCACCGACGGCTGCAGCGCACCCAACTTCGCCCTGCCGCTGCGCCAATTGGCGTGGGCCTTTGCGCGGCTCACCGAGCCCACACCCGATCCGGTCTACGGCGTGGCACCCTGGCGCGCCGCCCAAGCCATGAGCCGCTTCCCCGAGCTGGTCAGCGGCGAGGGCCGCAACGACCTCACCTTGATGCAAGCAGGCGGTGGCGACTGGGTGAGCAAAGTCGGCGCCGACGGGGTGCAAGCCATGGCCAGCTTCAGCCGAGGGGTGGCCATTGCCGCCAAATGCAGCGACGGGCAGCTCGCGCCGCTGATGCTGGGCTTGGTCTCGGTGCTGGAGCAGCTGGGCTGGTTGGACGACACATCGCGCCCCCTGTTGCAGAGCTTCGTGCCACCGCCGATGCGCAACGCCGCAGGGCACGAAGTCGGTGAGCAGCGCGCCGTCTGGCAACTGCAGCACACCGATCAGTCGCGGTAGCGGTTGGTGATGGGGTAGCGCCAGTCTTTGCCAAAGCTGCGGTGGCTCACCCGCACACCGATGGGCGCTTGCCGCCGTTTGTATTCGTTGATGCGGATCAGCCGCACCACCTTGTCTACATCGGCCGCATTGAACCCCGCCGCTTGAATGGCCTGCGGGCTGTCGTCGTTTTCCATGTAGCGCTCAATAATCGCATCGAGCACCTCGTAGGGCGGCAAACTGTCTTGATCGGTCTGCTCGGGGCGCAGCTCAGCGCTGGGCGCCCGGGTGATGATGCGCTCGGGAATGGGGTTGCTGCCGGTGCCAAACGGGTCGTGGGTGTTGCGCCAGCGGGCCAGCGCAAAGACCCGGGTTTTGAGTACGTCTTTGATAACCGCAAAGCCGCCCGCCATGTCGCCATACAGCGTGCAATAGCCGGTGGCCATTTCGCTTTTGTTGCCGGTGGTCAGCACCAGGCTGCCAAACTTGTTGGACAAGGCCATGAGCAAGGTGCCGCGGATGCGCGCCTGCAAATTCTCTTCGGTGGTGTCTTCGGCGCGGCCAGCAAACAAAGGCGCCAAGGAGGCTTTGAAGGCCTCAAACTCGGGCGCAATGGCGATCTCGTCGTAGCGCACACCCAGGCGCGCGGCCATGTCGCGCGCATCAATCCACGAAATGTCGGCGGTGTATGGCGACGGCATCATCACCGTGTGCACCCGGTCTTTGCCCAAGGCGTCGACCGCAATCGCCAGCACCAAGGCCGAATCGATGCCGCCCGAGAGTCCCAGCACCACCGAGGGAAAACCGTTTTTGCCGACATAGTCGCGCACGCCGAGCACCAGCGCATGCCAGAGATCGGCGTCGGTGCTGTGATCGGGGTCGATCGAGCCTTGGACCTGCGCCGCACCGGCGTCAAAACTCACCGACAGCGACCACAGCGCTTCTTGGAAACTCACCGCGCGACCAGCCAGCTCGCCGCTGGCTTGCAATGCGAAGGAGCGGCCTTCGAACACCAATTCGTCCTGCCCACCCACGCCGTGGGCGTACACCAGCGGCAAGCCAGTGGACAGCACCCGCTCGCGCATGGCCTGTTCGCGCTCGTGGCCTTTGTCGGCGTGAAACGGGGACGCATTGAGCACCGCCAGCAGTTGTGCGCCTTGGCTGGCGCAATCGAGCGCCGGCTGATCGAACCACGCGTCTTCGCACACCAGCAGGCCGACCCGCACCAGCTTGCCTTGGGTATCGGGCACATCCCAGCACACCGGGCGGTCGCCCGCCACAAAATAGCGTCGCTCGTCGAACACTTGGTAATTCGGCAAACAGCGCTTGGCGTACTGGGCCACCACACGTCCGCCACTGAGCACCGACACCATATTAAAGAGGGCCGGCACCGAAACAGACCGCTGCCGCGCAGCCGCCGCCTGCGGCGCACGGCACGGATGTCCCACCACCAGATGCAGGCCTTGCAGCGCAGCGGTCTGCAGCATCAGGCGATTCAAGGCATCATCGCAGGCGTCCAAAAACGCGGGCCGCAACAACAGATCTTCTGGCGGATAACCGCACACCGAAAGCTCCGGGGTGAGCAGCAGTTGGGCGCCGGCCGCATGCGCCGCACGCGCGGCGGCGGCAATTTTCTCGGTATTGCCCCCGAGATCACCCACAGTGAGATTGAGCTGGGCCACTTGCAGGTGCAGGGTCATGGTCTGATCGGTTTCGAACGCGAGATACGCTGGTGAGTCACACAAACGATTATGTCATTCGGGTGCTGCAAGACCCGACCGAGTTGCCCGCTGAGGCCTGGGACGCGCTGGTCGCCGCCAGCGCGCGTCCCAGCCCGTTTATGCGGCATGCCTATCTGTCGGCCTTGCTCAGCAGCGGCAGCGCCAGTCCGGCCACCGGGTGGGCGGCGCGCTTTGTCACGCTGTGGTGCGCCAGCAGCCAGCAGCTGCTGGCCGCCTGCCCGCTGTACCTCAAGAGCCACTCGTACGGCGAGTACGTGTTCGACTGGAGCTGGGCCCAGGCCTATGAGCACCATGGCTTGGACTATTACCCCAAAGGCCTGATCGCAGTGCCCTTCACCCCGGTGCCGGGGACGCGCTTGCTGGCGCACAGCCCAGAGGCGCGCCGCGCCTTGGTGCAAACACTCGAAACCTTGGCCACCGACTGGGGTTTGTCCTCGCTGCACCTGCTGTTTCCAGACGCCAGCGAACACGAGGCCTTGCAAGCCGCCGGCTGGTTGCCGCGCGACGGGGTGCAATTCCATTTCCACAACCAGCGGCCCGACGGCTTGCCGTACCAAGACCTCGACGACATGCTGCGCCACATGCAGCAAGAGAAAAGAAAAAAGGTGCGCCAAGAGCGGCGCAAAGTGCAAGACGCCGGCGTGCGGTGCACCTGCCGTGTTGGCCGCGACATCCGCGCCCAAGACTGGGATTTTTTCTACCGCTGCTACGAGCGAACCTATCTCGAGCACGGCAACCCACCCTATCTCACGTCCACCTTTTTTGACGCCATGGCCAGCACCATGGCCGACGATTGGATGATGGTGCTGGCGCACCGAGGCGACACGCCGATTGCCGCCAGTCTCATTGGCCTAGACCGCGCCAGCCGGGTGGCCTACGGCCGCTACTGGGGCTGCACCGAAGCCGTGGACTGTCTGCATTTTGAGCTGTGCTACTACCAGCCGCTGAGCTGGTGCATCGACCAGGGCTACCAGCGGTTTGAAGGCGGTGCACAAGGCGTGCACAAGATGGCGCGCGGCTTGCTGCCCGCACCCACGCGCAGCTGGCACTGGATTGCCGATCCGCAGTTTCGCGACGCGATTGGACGCTTTGTGGTGCGCGAGAGCCAGGGCATGGCCATGCACCGCGAAGAGCTCGAGCGGCACTCCCCCATGAAAACCCCGCCAGAGCATTAAGTCGAAAGCATCTGACCTTGATTACACTTGGGGCCATGTCAGACAACGACGCCTTCTTCACCCTCAGCATCGTGGGCGCGCCCCAAAAGGTGCTGATGGGCCGCCGCATGCGCCCCGCCGACGCCCATACCGAAGGACTTCGGGTGGCCATGGGCGCGGGCGAATCCCGACTCAGCCAGTTCTGGCACGAGAGGGTATTGCTCGCCACCGGCCGCGACGCCGACGGCGTGCCGCGTCCTCAGCCCGCAGCGTTGCGCAGCTGGCTGGAACGCAACGCCCTGTGGATCGCCGCGCTGGGCCTGTGTGCTCTGTTGGCCAGCGCCGCGTTTTGGGGACTGCAATGGCAGAGATGAGTGGTATTCAAGACACCTTGACCATCGACCCGGTGGCCATGAACGTGGTCAATCGGGTGGCGCCAGGTTGTCGCTTGTCCGGTGAACTGGTGTACGAAGGCGGCGTGCTGCTGCAAGGCGAGATGTCGGGTCAGATTCGCATCAAAGGCCCATTGATTGTGTGGGGCGGTGGGCTGATCCACGGCCGCATCAAGGTCTACGGCGATCTGTACTTGTTTGGCCAATTTGGCTTGGACGAGGGGCGATCGCTCGAGAGCCAGCTCAAGTGCAACGGCACCGCCTTTGTGTCGCACAGCGGGGTGACCACCGGCACCCTGCTGGCCAGGCGCCTGCAAATTTACGAAGGCGCCGACCTGCGCGGGCCGTTTCGCATGCTCAGACAGCGCCGGGATGTTCCCGTTTTGCGCGACACCCTGGAAACCGAAGACTCGCAACCCGCCGTATGAACTCACCTGTGTACCAGCCCCTGACCGTTGGTCTGGGCAAACCCCTGCCTTCTGCCTCTTCCGACAACATTCCCATGCTCGACGCCGCCGAGCCCACGCCCGCGCCGGCCAGTGGCGCGCCGGTGCGGCACAGCCAAATCGAAGACGGCATGCATTTTGTGGGTACCGCTGTGGTGGCCGATTCCTTGAGCGTGGGTGGCGCTTTTGAGGGCCGCATCGAAACCGCCGCCGGCCAACAGGCCTCTGTGGTGGTGAGCGAAACCGGCCGGGTGGACGGCGACATCCGTGCGCACAAGATCTCGGTACTTGGCCACACCAACGGCACACTCGATGCCCACACCGGCGAAGTCGCGTTGCACGACTCCGCTGTGGTCAACGGTGCCGTCCGTTACGGGCGCATTCAAGTCAACGGCGCCAATCTGAACGCCACCCTGGAACGGGTGAATCCGTCCTGAACCCATCAGACCGT
>CAMBOY010000116.1 GCA_945869245.1 Hydrogenophaga intermedia | reverse complement strand
CCGGATTCGGGCGCTTCCAGCCCGGCGATGATTTTGAGCAAGGTGCTTTTGCCGCTGCCCGAGGCGCCCAGCAGCGCCACCGTGTGGCCGGCGTCCACCTGCAGGCTCACGCCGCGCAGCAGCGGCTGGCGCTGACCGTGTGGGCCGATCCAGTGGTGGTTGATGTCGCGCAGTTCAAGCATGGTGGGAGTGTGGCGCATGGCGCCGCTGGCGGGATGGGTCGGACGGATGGGATGGGCCACGGCCTTCAATCAGCACAAAGGCCAGCAGCGCCAGCAGCATGAGCAAGGCCGAGAGCAACAGCGCCGCGTCCATATTGGCAGGGCCGGGGCGGCCCAGGCGCTGGTAAATCAGGGTGCTGAGGGTGAGCCATTCGGGCCGCGACAGCAGCAGCGAGACCGCAAATTCGCCCAGCATGGTGGCCGCTGCAAACGCCATGCCCCGGCGCAGCGCGGGCGCCACCAGCGGCAGGGTGACGCGCCACCACACCCGCTGCGGCGAGGCGCCCAAGCTGGCGGCGGCCTGTGCGTATTGGGCGGGCAAGCCGTCGAGCGCGGCGGTGAGCGCCTTGGCCACAAAAGGATAGGCCAGCAGCGCATAGGCCGCCACCAGCAGCGGCAAGCTCGCCAGCCACTGCGGGTAGAGCAGCAACAGCCCAAAGGCCAGCGCCACGGGGGAGACCACCAGCGGCGCATAGGCGCTGGCGCGCCAGGCCAGCGCAGGCGCGGCCCAACGGCGCAGTGCGTGGCCGGCCAGCGCGTACAGCACGCCCAGCGCGGTGGCCAGGGCCAGCGCCATGGCGGTGAAGCGCAGGGTGTTCCAAAGCGCCAGCCGGGTGTCTTCGTCTGCCAGCACCGCAATGCCCTGCCCCCACAGCGCCGCCTGCACACCTTTGGCCAGCAGCGCCAGCAGCGGCGCGCCGCACAGCAGCAGCCAGACCAGCAGCGACAGCGCCCACCAGCCCCAGGCCGCACACCCTGCCAGCGGGCGGCGCGGCACCGGCGTGACGCGCCCCGGGCTGGCCAGGCGCCGCTCCACCCAGGCGTAGGCCCAGGCCACGGCGGCGGTCAGCGCCAGCATGGCCACCGCCAGCCGCGCCGCCGGACCCAGCGCCAGTTCGTGCGCGATCAGGGTGTAGATCTCCACCTCCACCGTGGCCCAGCGCTGGCCACCCAGCACCAGCGCCAGCCCAAAGCCGGTGAAGCAATACAAAAACACCAGGCACAGGGCCGACGCCAGCCAGGGCGCGAGCACCGGCCATTCCACCCGCCAGAACGCGCGCCAGGGCGTGGCACCTAGGGTGCGGGCGGCGGCCAGGCGCTGGGCACTGACCTGGCCCAGCCCGTCGCTGGCCGCGCGCACCACCAAGCTCAGGTTAAAGAACACATTGCCCAAGAGCAGCAGCCAGGGTGTGCCCTGCAGCGACCAGCCGGCCTGCGCCAGCGGCTCACCGAACCAGCCACGCGGCCCCCACAGCGACAAAATGCCCAGCGCCGCCACCAGCGTGGGCACCACAAAAGGCAGCATCAGCGCGCGCTGCCACCACAAGCGCCCGGTAAATTCCAGCCGCGCCAGCACCCAGGCCATGGGCAGGCCCAGCAGCGCACACAGGGCACAGGTGGCCAAGGCCTGCAGCAGCGTCCAGCCCACACGCCAGCGCAGGTGGGCGTCTTGCCACCACGGCCCGGTGTCGGCCACGACCAGGCCGGCCACCGGCTCGCCCCACAAGCCCTGCGCCAGCAGGCGCGCCACCGGTGCCACCAGCCACGCCAGCGCAAACAGCAGCGGCACGGCCGCCAGCCACAGCGCGTGGCGGCGCTGGCGGCAGCTCAGTGGGGCGGCAGCGGCCATAGGCCGCTTACTTCAACACCACCTGGGTCCAGCGCTGTTGCCAGCCGGCGGCCTGCTCGGTCAGCGCCTTGAGCGGCAGAGCCTCAAACGTGGCGGGCTCTTGCGCGTGCTGCATCACCGGGTCGCGCGCCACACCGGGCTCGACCGGGTACATCCACATGGTGGTTTGCAAGGCCTGCTGGGCCGGCGCCGAGCGCAAGAATTCAATGAACTTGACCGCCGCCTCGCGCGCGGCCGGGTTGCCGCCCTTGATCAGCGCTGCGCCTTCAACCTGGCGGAACACACCACCGGTCAAAAACAGGTTGGCGGTGGGCGGGGTGGTGATTTTTTCCTTGCTGTAAAACACTTCGGCCGCCGGGCTCGTGGCGTAGCTCACCACGATCGGGCGGCTGCCGCCGTTGCGGCTGAACTCGGTGTAGTAGGCCTCGCTCCAGCCTTTGACCACCTTCACGCCGTTGGCGCGCATCTGGGCCCACCAGTCAAACGCGGCTTTTTCGCCCAGGCCGGCGATGGTGGCCAACATAAAGGCCTGGCCCGGGCTGGACGTGGCGGGGTTGGACACCACCAGCAGGTCGCGGTAGGCCGGGGTGGCCAGGTCTTGCAGGCTCTTGGGCAAGGCCAGGCCCTTTTTCTCGAACCAGGCTTTGTCGATATTGAGGTTCACAAAGCCGTAATCTACCGGCACCACACCACCGACCACGCCGCTGCGGTCGGCGCTGTCGGCCATGACGGCCACGGCGTTGCGCTTGCCCGCAGCACCCGGGTAGCTGTCCACAATGCCAGCGGCCAGGGCGCGCGGCAGCAAGGTGTTGTCGATGCCGTAGACCACGTCGGCCACGGGCGCGGCCTTGCTCAGAATGAGCTTGTTGAGCATTTCGCCGGCGTCGCCGCCCTTGACGATCTGCAGCTTCACGCCCGCGTCTTTTTCAAACTGGGCCAACAAGGGCTTGGGCAAATCGAACGAGCTGTGTGTCATGACCCGAAGCGCCGTCTGCGCCTGGGCTGCGCCCGCTGCCAGGGCCGCCACCGCAGCCACCACCGAAACAAACCACCGACGTTGCATATCAAACCGCCTTTCATTTCAACAACACGCCAGCCGAGCGCGTCAGAGAAAGCCGGAGTCGCCGCAAGGCGGCGGGGTGGCAGTCGACTCACGCTCCCTACGCTGGCACAACCCAGATCAGGTGAGAGGGGTATTTCTCAGCCCGGCCACAACGGCGGGCACCCCCGGTGAAGTGGCGAATTGTAAGAGGTGACTGCAAGGCGACCAGCTTTGCCCTACCATGCGCCCCTTAGGCCCACAGGGTCCATCGCATGAGGTTGGTTTGAGTTCATCCTGGTACCAAGGCACGCCGGTGGCGCTGCTCACCCAACACGGCAAACAAACGTTGATCCGCGACCCGCTGGAAGCGGCGATGGGCTGTCGGCTGGTGCACACCGATGCCTTTGACACCGACCAACTCGGCACCTTCACTGGCGACGTAGCCCGCGCTGGCAGCCAACGCGACGCCGCCCGCAGCAAAGCGCGCATGGGCATGCAACTCACCGGCGCGCGGGTGGGTCTGGCCAGCGAAGGCGCTTTTGGCCCCGACCCCTTCAGCGGCTTGATGCCCTGGGACACCGAGTTGCTGCTCTGGGTGGACGACGCCCATGGCTGGGAAGTGCTGGGCATGGCCCACGGCCCGGCCCGCCATGTCCAGCGCGAGCTGGGCACCATGGCCGAACTGCAACAACTGGCGGCCGAGGCTGGTTTTCCCGAGCACCATTTGGTGCTGCGCCCAGCGGGCCTGGCCGACGCCACCCACATCCACAAAGGACTGCACACGCCCGATGCGCTGGCCGCTGCCTTTGAGGCCTGCCGCAACGCATCACCCCAGGGCCGGGTGCTGGCCGAGAGCGATCTGCGCGCCTTTGCCAACGCCACCCGCCAACAGCTGATCCGCCAGGCGCTGGACGACCTGATCACCCGCTTGCAATCGGCCTGCCCGGCCTGCGGTGCGCCCGGCTACTGGGTGAGCGAGCGCCTGCCCGGCCTGCCCTGCGCCGAATGCCACAGCCCCACCCGCTTGCCGCTGGCCGAGGTGTGGCGCTGCAGCGCCTGCGGCCACCACGAGCAGCGCCCCATGGCCGGCGGCGGCCTGGCCGACCCCATGCGCTGCGACCAATGCAACCCCTGACGCTGCAGCTGCTGCGCCGCTTTTCCTGGCCGGCCTGGGTGCAGCACCCCTGGCGCCACGGCGTGGCGGTGTTGGCGGTGGCGCTGGGCGTGGCTTTGGCGCTGGCGGTGCACCTGATCAACGCGTCGGCCCTGGCCGAATTTGGGCAGGCGGTGGCCACGGTCAACGCCCAGCCAGACCTGAGCCTGCGCGCGCGCCAAGGCACGCTCGACGACCGCTGGATTGAGCGCGCCCAAGCCAGCCCCGGGGTGGACCTGGCGAGTCCGGTGATCGACAGCACCGTGGGCTGGGACGCCGACGGCGCCACCCGACACACCCTGCGCGTGCTCGGGGTGGACGCGCTCAGCGTAGCGGCGGTAGCACCCGATGTGCTGCCGCGCGTGTTTGCAGGCGACCCCCCCGGCAACCGCGCCCGGCTCGACTTTTTGGCCGCCGACGCGGTGTTTGCCAACCCCGCCGCCCTGACCCTGCTGGGCGATGTGCGCAGCCTGCGTCTGCGCACGCCCAACGGCCGCGAGCACACCGTGCGCCTGGCCGGCACCGTGGGTGCGGCTGGCGCGCCGCTGCTGGTGATGGACGTGGCCGCCGCACAAGACCTGTTGGGCTGGGCCGGCCAGATCAGCCGCCTGGACTTGCGACTGGCAGCGGGCGCCTCAGACGCCGAAGTGTTGGACCGGCTGCAGCTGCCGCCGCAACTGCTGGCCCTGCCGCCCGAGACCAGCGGCCAGCGCGCCAGCAGCTTGTCGCGCGCCTACCGGGTGAACCTGACGGTGCTGGCACTGGTGGCCCTGTTCACAGGCGGCTTTCTGGTGTTTTCGGTGCTGTCACTGTCGGTGGCGCGGCGCCAGCCGCAGTTTGCCTTGCTCGGCGGGTTGGGCCTGGATGCCGCCGCGCGCCGGCGCCTGGTGCTGACCGAATCGGCTTTGCTGGGCGTGGTGGGCGCGCTCTTGGGTGTGGCGCTCGGCAGCGCGCTGGCGGCGCTGGCGCTGCGCTTGCTGGGTGGCGATTTGGGCGGGGGTTATTTCAGCGGCGTGAGCCCGAGCCTGCGCTTCTCGTGGCTGGCAGCGCTGACCTTTGGCACTTTGGGGGTGCTGGCGTCGGTGGCCGGTGGCTGGTGGCCCGCTCGGGCCATGGAACGGCTGGCGCCCGCGCTGGCCCTCAAAGGACTGGGCGGCGGTGCCGGGGCGCACCGGCTGCACGGCGGCTGGCCCTGGGCGCTGATGGCACTGGCCGCCGCGCTGGCCTTTGTGCCGCCAGTGGCGGGTGTGCCATTGGCGGCCTATGCGTCGGTGGCGCTGCTGTTGTTGGGCGGCATGGGCGCGCTGCCCTGGGCGGTGAACGCAGCCCTGCCGGGGCTGGCGCGGCGCTGGGCGCATCGCCCGCTGTGGCTGCTGGCGCTGAGCCGCGCCCACCGCGAACGCGACACCGCCGCCGTGGCGCTCAGTGGTGTGGTGGCCAGCTTGGCGCTGGCGGTGGCGCTCACCGTCATGGTGGCCAGCTTTCGCGACTCAGTAGGCCGTTGGCTCGACAGCGTGTTGCCCGCGCCGCTCTACCTGCGCGCCGCCGGCAGCGGCCCGGCCGATGGCCGCTTTCTCGACCCCGCGCTGATCGACGCGGTGCGCGCCCTGCCCGGCGTGGCGCGGGCCGACGCGCTGCGCGCCACACCGGTGCAGCTCGACGCGCTCAAGCCCCCGGTCACGGTGATCGCCCGCAGCCTGCCGGCGCCCGACAGCGCCGAACCCTTGCCCCTGCCGCTGGTGGGCCGCGCCCTGGCGCGCGCCGAGCCCGGCGCAGTGCCGGTGTGGGTGAGCGAAGCCATGGTCGACCTGTACGGCGCGCGCGTGGGCGACGACCTGCCTGCCCTGGCCCAGGCCTTGGTCAGCGAAGGCCAGCGCCCACCACGCCTGCAGGTGCTGGGCGTGTGGCGCGACTACGCCCGCCAACACGGCAGCGTGGCCATGCAGCGCGACGACTATGTGCTCTTGAGCGGCGACACCCGGGTCAACGACCTGGCGGTGGTGCCCGCCCAAGGCACAGCGGTGGCCAGCCTGCAAAGCGCCATCGAAGCCCTGCCCCAAGCCGACGCGCTGGAGATGGCCAGCGCCGACGAGATTCGAGCCATCTCGCTGCGCATCTTCGACCGCAGTTTTGCCGTCACGGTGTGGCTGCAGGCGGTGGCCATTGGCATTGGTCTGTTTGGGGTGGCGGCGAGCTTCAGCGCGCAGGTGCTGGCGCGCCAGCGCGAATTTGGCCTGCTGGCGCACCTGGGGCTGACACAAGGCCAAGTGCAAACCCTGGTGGCCATGGAGGGCCTGGCTTGGACCACGCTGGGCGCCGCCGGCGGCCTGCTGCTGGGCCTGGGCGTGAGCGTGGTGCTGGTGCATGTGGTCAACCCGCAGAGTTTTCACTGGACCATGGACATGGCGCTGCCTTGGGCGCGCCTGCTGGCGCTGTGTGCGGCGGTGGTGCTGGCCGGCACACTCACCGCCTGGCTGGCCGGCCGAGGCGCGGCGCAACAGAACGCGGTGCGCTCGGTCAAAGACGACTGGTGAGCGCAGCCCGCTGCGCGGTTCAGCCCGCCAGCATGGCCAGCACAAACAGCGCCACCACCACGCCGTAACCCACCAGCCACACCAGCGATCGCAGCGTGGCGCGGTCGGTCACATAAGCCCAGATGTAGGCGATGCGCGCCGCCACAAACACCCAAGCCAGCATCGACAAGGTGTCCGCCGCCACACCGGCGTGCAAGGCCACCAGCACCGCTGCGGCAAAAAACGGAAAGGCCTCTAGGCTGTTGGCCTGGGCCGCATTGGCGCGCGCCCGGTAGCCTGTGAGTTGTGTCGCCCAGCCGCGCGGGTCGTTGTTGTTGTAGTCCTTGCGGCCGGCCTTGCTGATGACAGCACAAGCCATGGGCAACAAACCTGAGATCAGTACAGTTAAATAAACGCTGTTCATTTTTTCCTTGGGTGTTAAATTGGTGATACTCAGCAGATTGCAACAGATCCAGCGCCTTTGGGCGAGATGTGGGTGTTGATGGGCCCTTACAGTTTGGCGATATCCGCGAAACGCTGTAGAACCAAGCCGGCACGCGCACTCTGTGAAACGATACCGGGCAAGGCGTTGGAAAAATCGGCGTTGTGCAACACCGCCTGAAATTGATCGGCAACAAACCGACGCACCGCGGCGGGAGCGGCGGTCAGTTCTACCAGCAACTCGCCTCGCCCGTCCACCACGGTGATGATGTCCTCCAAATCGTGGCTCATCAAAACGTCGCCGTTGCCTCGGTCTTGAAACGCCTCCAGTTTCGTGGCCACGAAGTAAGGGGCCGAGAGGTGCCTCAGTGTCAAGCCGGAGGGCAAGGTCGTTGTCTGTGCCGCCGCAAAACCGGGCCGATACCACCGGTTGGCAAAACCCAGCACCCGCTCATCAAGCGGCACCAGGTCCAGCTGCATCCGACTCCAAAACCAGCGAAACGGCGGCGTGTTGTCGGCCATGGTCTGCTTAAAACCTCGGGCCATCAACTGGTCGGCCAGCGCGTGATAAGCCACCAGAGACGTCACCTCCACGATGGCGTCCACGTCTTCGGTCGCGCGAGCGTCCGCCACCGTGGGCTGGGAAATCAGCAAACCCGTGGCACAGCCGCCCACGAACACCACCTGATCGCACAGCGGGCCCATAGCGTGCGCCATGCCAGACAAGAGCTCAAGGTTGGGGTTAGCCATGCATCGGCCTTGCCTGCGGCTTGGCGCCATCTGGGTGAATCAGCAAGGGCAGGCGCTTGAGCGCCATGCCACGCTCACGGGCGCGCCCCACACGAAGGGCGTCAAACAGCGCCAACATCTCGTAGAGCTTGGCATCTTGCATGGCCGCAAACGGCACGCTGGGGTGCAAGGGCTCCAGCCCCTGTCCGCGGGCCGTGCCGTTGGGGTGGGGCCACACCCAATCGTCCGACCCGGGCGCAAACACGCCCGCAAACGCTGGCGCGCTGTGGCTCGTGGGCACGCCCACCGCCACTGGCAAGCGGTCTGCCGCAAAAACGTACTTGGCGCCGTACACCGCAAATTCCGCCAGATGGCGGCTGTGCACACGCGCCGGGTTGTCGGCAGCGCTGGCTGTTCCAGCCGTTGTGCGGCGCGGCTTGGCACGCACCCGGTAAATGGCCGCCGCCTCCTGAACACAGGAAGCCGCCACAGGCGGCGGCACCAGCAAGGCCGTGTCCACCAACAAACCCGCCTGTGTGCCACGCCTGACAGCGGCATGCGCCTCCGACGCACTCAGCCCCAACTCCTGCGCCAGCCGCGCATACGTCCAGCGCTGATCGCCCCACGCCACGAGCTTGAGGGCAACGAGAAAGTCCTGGGGTTTGAGTTGCATTTTTTCAGTATTCGCGATTTGCGAATATGGAATATAAAGCAATGAACCGCAGAACACAAGTCTCAGCGCACACCGAAGATCCAGCCCTCCAAGTCCACCACAGCCCGCTCCGCCAGCGTCAAAGGGGGTGAAAAGTAGCCCTCCAACGCACCGCGTGCATCCATCTCGCGCATCCACCGCACGGCAACCGCCAGTCTTCACCGGCGCTCACCCTGCGCGCAGTGGGTGGTACAAAAGTCATCCAAGCCCATGATCGGACACAAACCGGTGCGCTCAAACTCGGCTGCAACGGCCAGCACATCGCGGTCGCCAGACACCAGCGCCTGCGCTTTGCCGGCCACCGCCAGGTACATAAAGGGCAGGTCCAACACATCACGGCATTGGGGCACCGTGGGTGGTGGCTGTGGAATCCGCACGGCTTCGGTGTATGGCAGGTAATCGGCCAGCAATTCGTCTTGTTCGGCTGGCGACAGACGGAACTTGGGATAGGCCAATACCCGCACCA
>CAMBOY010000115.1 GCA_945869245.1 Hydrogenophaga intermedia | reverse complement strand
CCAGTGTGCCGACCGCCGCAGTGCTCACCACCAGGCCGATGGTCAGGCCGACCATCAACTCCAGCAAGGTCACGCCGCGCTGTGGCCGGGCTATGGTGAGACGGCAAAAGCGGGCGGTCATGGCCGGATGAAGACCTGGTGGCAGATCCAGTCGCGCTGATCATCGGCCGACTGGCAGCCGTCGATGGGCACCGTCAGTGGGGCCATCAGGTTGGCTTGTTGGTCGGCCGCACCGAATTCGGCGCCGCGCACGTTGTTGCGCCAGCGGAATGTCACACGAATCTGCTGCGCCGCCGTCGGCGGGTCGATCCGCGCTTCGCCGCTGGGCAGCAGCTGGCGCACTTGCCGGGTCCATTCGGTGAGGTCGAAGGTGCGCAGGGCCGCTCCGTTGCATGGGTTTGCCACGCAGTCGGCCGAGCCCCCAGGAATGGTTCCGCCAAAGGCCAAGTCGTAGCGATCGGCCAAGTTGGTGCTGACAGCGGCGTTCCGGTTCAAGCGCATGCGCTCGGCCAAGTCGTTGGCCAGCAGCAAGGCGTTGGCGCGGGCGTTGGTGAGGCGGGTTTCCACCAGGCTGCGGGCCTGCAGGCCGGCAAGGCCCATGACGCCAATGGCCAGCACCAAAATGGCCACCAGCGACTCGATCATGGACACGCCGGTTTGCTTGTGACGCTTGCTCATGCGCAGGCCTCTCTGCGCCAGCGCAAGCCGGCACTCAACAGCAGCCGGGTGCAAGCTTGCCCTGCGCTGTGTTCAAAAAAGAAAGATCCCGCTGAGACAGCGTGGGATGCGCCGTTGGGCGCCAGCCGGATGCGCTGTCGCAAGCCGTTGGCATTGACCCGGACCTGCACGCCGTGTGGCGCGTCTTTGGTGTGAATCACGTGTTCATCCTCATCCAGAAAGGCGTTGTTGTTGCGGTCCACATAAGCTTGCCAGCCGCAGGACCAGTTGCTTTGCGGGCAATGGTCCAGGCGCTCCAGCACCACCCAAGTGCCACGCCGAATGGCTTCGCTGCGCGCGTGCCACAAGCTGGTGGTGAAGCGTTGCACGCCCGCATCCACCTGCATTCGTTGCACCACCCGACTCCACGATGCCGCGGCGATCGAAGCCAACACCGCCACGATCGCGAGCGCGCACAGCAACTCGGGCAGCGACACACCACCATTGCGCAAACGGTCCATACGCCCCCCTGTGAGCGTTTTGCTTTATTGACCGCGATGGTGCCACCGGTGGGCCCGTGCGCCCGCAGGGCCGGCCGCTTGGTTCGACGAATGGGCGCTCGGAGCCGACCAGTGGCGCCCCGGCGCTCAGATGGGACAGTTGCTGTCGCCTGATTTGCAGACCGACACACCGCGGTTCAAGCGCACCGCGCGCGCGGTGCTGCCCGCCGCACCCTGCACCCGAACGTACATCTCGCTGGTGGGGGTGTTGTTGAGGGTGCCGTTGGGGCGAAACACGATGTTGTTGGCGCCCGCTGGTGCGTTGACCAGATCGACGGTCACGCCGGAGGCAAATTGCCCTTCGCGCAGCGAAGTGTTGCCGGCGTCGCGCAGCTCCCAGCCGGTCGACCACGGCGGTGTGCCGGTGCCGGACAACGTGACAGGGGTCCCGCGCCGTATGGCCTCGGTGCGGGCCACCATGACGGCGTCGCGCACGCTGTCGGCGGTGGTGCTGATGCGGGTGTTCTGCACCATGGTCAGAAAGTTGGGCATGGCAATGGCGGCAATCACCGCCACAATCACCACCACAATCATCACCTCCATGAGGCTGAAGCCGCGTGCTTGACGGCGCGCAGCCCGCTGCATCGGCGCACCGATGGGCGACGAAGTGGGTAGATGGGCAGAGCGCAAAGACATACCGCGATTGTGCCGAACTTCTGCGGGCGCTGGGCTGCGCCCTGGTGGACGCCACGCATTAGCGGCGCACTTCGTCAACCAGTGCACGAAACTCGTCGATGTCTTCGAAGCTGCGGTAGACGCTGGCAAACCGGATGTAGGCGACTTTGTCGAGCTTTTTGAGTTCGCGCATCACCATTTCGCCGATTTTGTGGGCGGCGACTTCGCGGCTGCCCAGATTGAGCAGCTTCTCTTCGATGCGCTCAATCGCCGCGTCCACCTGTTCGGTGCTGACGGGGCGTTTGCGCAAAGCCAGGCTGAAGGACCCACGCAGTTTCGCCGCCACATAGTCGACCCGCCGGCCGTCTTTTTTTACCACCGCTGGAAAGCTGACCTCGGGACGTTCGTAGGTGGTGAAGCGCTTTTCGCAATGCCCGCACTGGCGACGCCGCCGCACAAAGTCGGCGTCTTCGGACACCCGGGTTTCCATCACCTGGGTTTCCAAATGGCCGCAGAACGGGCACTTCATGACAATCAGCGATACACAGGGAAGCGCGCGGTGAGCGCGTTGACCTTGGCGCGCACGGCGGCCAAGTTCGCTTCGTCCTTAGGGTTGTCGAGCACGTCGGCGATCAGGTGCGCAGTGGCGCGGGCTTCGTCGTCCTTGAAGCCGCGCGTGGTCATGGCGGGGGTGCCAATGCGCACGCCACTGGTCACGAACGGTTTTTCTGGGTCGTTCGGGATGGCGTTTTTGTTGATGGTCATGTGCGCCGCGCCCAGGGCCGCCTCGGCTTCTTTGCCGGTGATGCCCTTGGCCCGCAAATCGACCAGCATGACGTGGCTTTGGGTGCCGCCGCTGACGATGCGCAGGCCGCGCTGGGTCAGGGTCTCGGCCACGACCTGGGCGTTTTTAATCACCTGGGCTTGGTAAGCCTTGAATTCGGGCGTCAGCGCTTCTTTGAAGGCCACCGCCTTGGCCGCGATCACATGCATCAGCGGACCGCCTTGCAGGCCGGGGAAGATGGCGCTGTTGATGGCTTTTTCGTGCTCGGCCTTCATCAAAATGATGCCGCCACGCGGGCCGCGCAGGCTCTTGTGGGTGGTCGAGGTCACCACGTCGGCGTGTGGAACCGGGTTGGGGTAGATCCCGGCCGCAATCAAGCCGGCGTAGTGCGCCATGTCGACCAAAAAAATGGCGCCCACTTCTTTGGCGATCTTGGCAAAGCGCGCCCAGTCGATGTGCAGGCTGTAGGCCGATGCGCCTGCGATGATCAGCTTGGGGCGGGTTTCGCGGGCTTTGGCTTCCATCGCTTCGTAGTCGATCTCTTCCTTGGCGTTGAGTCCATAGGACACCACGTTGAACCACTTGCCCGACATATTGAGGGCCATGCCGTGGGTCAGGTGGCCGCCTTCGGCCAGGCTCATGCCCATGATGGTGTCACCGGGCTTGAGGAAGGCCAGGAACACCGCTTCGTTGGCCGAGGCGCCGCAGTGCGGCTGCACATTGGCGGCTTCGGCGCCAAAGAGCTGTTTCACCCGGTCAATGGCCAGTTGCTCGGCCACGTCCACATGCTCGCAGCCACCGTAGTAGCGCTTGCCGGGATAGCCTTCGGCGTACTTGTTGGTGAGCTGGCTGCCTTGGGCGGCCATGACCGCGGGCGAGGCGTAGTTCTCGCTGGCGATCAGCTCGATGTGGTGTTCTTGGCGGGCGTTTTCGGCCTGGATGGCGGCAAACAGCTCGGGATCGGTCTGTTCAATGAGGATGTTGCGGTTGTACATGGATGGCAGTCCTTGAGAAGTCGACACCGTGGCCGGACGTGAGTCCAGCAGGGGCTGCCCAGGCGAACGGCTGAAAGCGGCGCAGGCCGCTGCGCGCTTCCCAGTGGTTGATGTCCGAGCCCAGTGGCGTCGGATAAGGCCACGTCAACACCACCGCAGGGGGTCGTGTCTATCGCCAGTTGCGCGCACCCGCATTCTATCCAGACCGCGCGGGGCGGCGCTCAGCCCGGTGGCGTAGCGGCCACCAATGCCGGCGCATCGGCTGGGCGGGCGTCCAGCTCCGGCGCGTTGTCCAGTGGCGTCTGGGGTGCGGCCGCGGGCTGGGGCAGGGGGTCGACCGCTGGTGCGGCGGTCGGTGGCACATACAGCGGAAACTCTTTGGGCATGGGTTTGCCCAGCGCCACACTTTGCAGTCGGAGGTGCTCGGCCATCACTTTGTTGATGTAACCGCTGCCATCGGTGGTCACGGCGCCCACATACAACTTGAGCCCGCCTTCGATGCTGCCGGCTTTGCGCACGGCGTCGTGCAGTATCTGGGCGCCGACGCGCAGGTTGGACACCGGGTCGAAGGCGGCCAGGGTGCCGCCAAAGCTTTCGTATTTGTCGGTGTGGACCCGGGTCAGCACCTGCATCAGGCCCTGGGCGCCCACCGGGCTTTGGGCGTAGGGGTTGAACCGCGATTCGATCGCCATCACGGCCAAAATCAGGGTCGGGTCCAGCTTGAGCTTGCTGCCAATTTGGAACGCTTCCGACACCAGCACGCTCAGCGGTTCGGGGGCCACCCGGTAGCGTCGACTCAGCCACAAGGCCACATTGGCCTGTGGCTTGGGCAAATCGCTGGGGGAGGCGGCGGTGACCCGTTCGATGGCGGTGAGGTCGGGTGTGATCAGGCTTTCATCAACGGGCAGACTTTCTTGCCGCGCCAAGAGCCAGCCCAGCGCTTTTTCTTCCAGCTGTTGGCGCCACTGTGCTTGTGTGGCCAGACCAATGCCCACCAGCAGCACCGCCAAACCGGTCAGCGACAGGGTGGCGTGGGTGGCGATCCATCCGGCTCGCAGCTTGGACCGCGTGCGCGCAGGCGCCGTGGTTGGCGCGGTGGCAGGCGATGGTGGGTCGATCGTGTTGTTCATACAAGCTCCTTTGCTGGACACCCCTCCTGGTGGTGCCAAGTGGTTGCCAATCGGCGCAGGTCCGTGCCCGGTGGGTCGCTTGACTCAGCGGTGGCCGGTAGGCCAAGACCTTGCGCATCGTGGAGGACTGTCGCCCCCTCATTCATCAATATGGATCGGATATTAAATTCAGCTCAGATTTTTATAAAACTTAAGAAGCCATTTAAAATACATAAAAGTAATTTAAAAAACAGAGTTTACCTGAGCTTTCGCGTCTGGGCCCTTGTGGGCCTTGTGAATCCGGTCCCGCGCCCGGATGCGAACTGGGGCCCAGGGGCGACTGGTTTTTTCACGATTTGGTACAAGCTGGGCGGGCGCGCAACACCCAGCGGCCCCGACCGGCGGCGCTTGCCATGCACAAAAAAGCGACTTAAATTTCTGTTGCGTGCAGGGCAAATGCCCGAATCGCATCTCCGGGTGCCGACGCTTCAGGCTGCAGCACCCACCCCCTTGGGGGCAATCTCTTGCCCCCTCGGCGCAAGACGCTGACTCTCTTGCGTCGACTCTCAGGCCAGTCCTGAGCAGGCCCCGGCAATCTTCTGGTTGTCCGGGGCCTTTCCATTGGCACGCGGGATGGAACACCCCCGCTTGTCGTTGACAATAGCGGTCTGCGCTGCGGCAGTCGCCGCCCTACCTTGCAACCCTTGACCGAGTGCTTTTGTGAACACTGTCTTGCCCACCGAAAGAACCCCCCTGGATTTGGCCGCGTTGGACGCGCTCACCGGCGGGGCCCTCAGCGCCAACACGGCCGCTGACCGAGCCGAGAAGGTGCGCCAGTGGCTGGCCACAGACCCCGAGTTGGATCGGATTCAGGAAGCGTTTCGTGAGCTGTCGCACCGCGACCGGGGTGCAGCCAAGCCGCTGAAGGACCGCATCGACGAGCTCAAGCGGCTGCGCCACCAAGACCAACTGGCGCTTGAGTGGGCCGCCAAGGCGCAGGCTTTGTTGGCTGCGCCGCGCCTGTCCTTGGGCGACGCACTGGCCTGGCAGCGCGACGCCGCAGCCGCCGGCGCGCCGTTGTCCAAAGAGCCCCTGGCCGCTTCGCGGCAGGCCTTGGCCGAGCGCATCCGCGAGCTCGAAGAGCTGCAACACCGCGCCCAGGTGCACAAAGAGTCGGCCTGGCTGCTGGTGCAGCGCATTGAGGTGCTGTCGACCAAGCCGTTGGCCGACGCCCAGCAGGCGCTGGCTGCGCTGCAGCACGATGTATCGACCTGGCAGGCCGACAGCGTGACCATGCAGGCCGCGCCCATGTGGGCCAGTGTGGAGCCCCGCTTGGTGTCTCAGTTGGGCGCCACGGTGCAGCAAGTGGGTGTGGTGTGGCAGGCCTTTGGATCGGCCTTGACGCAGGCCTTGGCCGCTCAGCAAGACGCCAGTCAGGCGCTGCCCGGCGTGCCGGTGTGGGACGATGAAATCCGTGCCTCGCGCCCCGATGCGCCGGCCGAGGCCGAATCCGACGCCCACCGCGCTCAGCGCGAGCAAGCCAAGCAAGAGGCTTTGCAGGCCCTGGCCGTGTTGGAAAAAGAAATGGCCGCCGGCCACAGCAAAACCGTGGTCAAGCTGTCGCAGGAACTGCGCCAACTGGTCAAGACACTGGGCCGTCGCCTCGATGGCGACACCGAGGCCAAAGTGCATGCGGTGCTCGCCCAGGCGGGTGAACTCGAAGGCTGGCAGCGCTGGCGCGCCGACCAATTGCGCGACAAGCTGGTGGAGCAGGCCGAGTCCCTGCTGAAAATTCCGGCGGGTCAACGCCCGGGTGGACGCAAACTGCAAGAGTCGCTGCGCCAGATGCGCGAGCAGTGGAAGTCCACCGACCAAGGTGGTGTGCCCAATCATGCCTTGTGGAAGCGCTTTGATGAGGCGTGTAACCAACTCTACAAAGACGTCGAAGCGTGGCTGACTCAGCTGCGTGCGCAAAACGACGCCAGCAAAGCGCAGCGTGTGGCACTGATGGACGAAGTGCGCCAATGGAGTGCGCAGGCCGCCGGCAGCGCCGATTGGAAGGCCTACGCCCGTGCCTTGCATGGATTCAGTGAGCGCTGGCGCCAGTCTGGCCACTTGAGTGAAAAGCTGTTTGGCGAGATGCAGAGCCAGTGGAAGCGTGTGATGCAAGAGGCCGAGGCGCCGCTGCAGCAAGCGCAGACACACAGCGTGGATCGGCGCCAAGCGCTGATCGCAGAAGCCCAGGCGCTGGCGCAGGGCCCGCTGCGCATCGACGCAGTGAAAGATTTGCAGCAGCGCTGGCAGGCCGAAGCGCATGCGGTGCCCATGGACCGTCGCCAAGAGCAAAAACTGTGGGACGCCTTCCGTGGTCCCATCGATGAGGCCTTTAAGCGCAAGGACGAGGTGCGCCACGCCCAGCGGGTGGCGCTCAGCGCCCACGACCAACGGGTGTGTGACGCCGCCGCCGCGCTGGAAAAAGCCGCCGACAGCGGCGACGCCGCCGCCATTGCGGCCGCTCGGGCTGCGCTGGAGCAAGCCTTGGACGCCCCAGAGCCTGTCGCATCGGTGGCGCCCACCGCGCCGGCCCCGCTGCCTGCCGCCACTGTCACTGTCACTGCCACCGAATCGGTTGCACCAGCCGATGACGCCGCTGCGGCCGAGCCTGTGGCGGCAGCGGCCGACGGTGAGGCAGTGGCTGCGCCGGTGCCCGCCCCCGTGCCCAAAAAGATTGTGGCGGTGCGCGGCGACGATCGCCCGGGTGCGCGGCTGCAGGCCACACCCAAGGTGGCCGATGCGGCGGGCGGGCGCGACCGCAAACCGCTGCCACGCCGTGCCGATGGCGAGCGCGGTCCGATGCGCCCGCGACTCGGTGACACCGCGTTCCGCGCCCAGCGCCAAGCCATGGAAAAAGCCGAGATGGCGCTGCGCCGCTTGGCCAGCCAGGCCCACGGCGAGGGGGTGACGCGCCTGCTGCAGGCCTGGGAAGTGCGCGACGCCGCTGCGGTGGCGTCGGTGCAAGGACTCAACGGGGTCCAGCGCCAAGCCTGGAGCCAGGCCTTGCAACAGAGCCCGGCTGCGCTGGCGCCCGATGCCTTGCTGCGACTGGAAATGGCGGCCGAGGTGCCCACCCCGGCCAGCCAGGTGGCTGAGCGCCGTCAGTTGCAGTTGGTCTTGCTGACCCGCCGCAACGACCCGAGTCCGCAGCAGACCTGGGTGCAGGACGTGGCCCGGGTGCTGGGCACCGCCCACGACGCCGACGCCGCCCGCCGTTTGCAGGCGGTGCTCAAGGCCTTGTTGGCGCGCCGCTGAGTGGCTGGTGCAGCCAGCCGTGCGGGTCAAAGAACCCGTCGTACAAGTGGGTGAGCGCCGGGAAGTCGGCGCCGAAACGCGCGCGCTGCACAAAGTACGCCTCGCAGGTCACCGCAAAAAACTCGGCGGGGGCGGTGGCCCCGTAGGCGTCAAGCCAGGGTGGCGGCTCGCCAAATCGCTCGGCCGCCGACACCTGTTCGGTGAAATCAGCGTAGGCCTCTTGCATCACCCGCTGCCAGTGTGCGGATGCTGCGCTGGCGCTCAAGCCTAGAAAGCGCGCAGGCAGTGCGGGTTGACCGCTGGGCTCTTCGCCCAAAGGGCGGTGGCGCATGTCCATTTTGTGCACAAATTCGTGGATCACCACGTTGTGTCCGCGTCGCTCGGTATCGGAGGCGCCCACATCGGCCCAGCTGAGCATGACCGGGCCGCCGGCCATCGCTTCACCGACCAGGGCCTCTTGGTACTGGTGCACCACACCGGCGGCGTCGGTGATGCGGCGCTGTGCCCAGGCCGCGCCAGGGTGCAGCACCACGGTCACAAAGTCGTCGTACCAGTCAAGGGCCTTGCATGGGCTGGACTGCGGTGGCTGCAAGCCCAGCAAGGGCAGGCAGGCCTGCATCGCCACCGACAAGGCCATGGCGTCGCTCACGACCAGGCCTTGGGTGCCGCAGAATTCTTTTTCGGCCAGAAAGTGGGCGCTGAGCGTGCGCAGCCGTTGATGCGCCAGGGCGGGCAGGTGGTGCAACCAGGTCAAGCGGCTGTATTCGGCGTACCACAAGGCGTCGGGCACCGCCGGCACACGGCGCCAGGCCCGTGGCCACCAAGAGGTCAAGGCGGTGGTCCAAGCCATGCGCGACTCAGGAGGTGATGGTGTGTCGCCGCCACT
>CAMBOY010000114.1 GCA_945869245.1 Hydrogenophaga intermedia | reverse complement strand
GCCCGGCCGGTCCGAGCCAGGGGCCCAGGCGTTCCACCAGGCGCGCCTGCAGTTGCGGCGTCAAGTTGATTTCGGGCACCAACACCAGCACCTGTGCGCTGTCGTCGGCGCACAGCAAGGCCTGCGCTGCGCGCAGATACACCTCGGTCTTGCCGCTGCCCGTGCTGCCGAACAACAGGACTGGCGTATTGGCGGTGTGCAGCGCGGCCAGAGCCGCCGCCTGCTCGGGGCTGGGCACGGGCGCGGCTTGGGCTGCGCGCTCGCTGGCCGCCGGCGCCGTGCGTTGGAGTCTGCGCTGCAGCTGGGTGGCGTTGAGGTCGCGCAAAGCGGCGGGCAAGGCGCCCAGCGCCACCTCGCCCAGGCTGCGCTGGTAATAGCGGGCCGCAAAGGCCACCAGCCGGCGCCAGCTCGCACCCAGCGGGGGCAAGGCGTCGAGCACACTGGACACATCGCGCGCCTGCGCTGGCTCCAGACCGGGCGGCGGGCTGTCGAGCACACCCCAGACCAGCCCCAGCACCTCGCGCCGACCCAGCGGCACCCGCACCAGTTGCCCGTCGGGCAGCGGCCCGGTGTGGCGGTAGCTCAGAACCGCAGCCACCCCACTGTGCGCCGGGGTCGGCACCACCACCGACAGCCACACCACGGCCGGTTCGCCAGTGCCGTTCGCGGCAGAGAGGCTTAGCCCCGATTCTTCATGCATGGCCTTGGTGTGTGGTGCAAGTGCTTGATTTGTAAGGGTGGGAAAAGATGTCCCACGTTTCTGTGGATAACTTTGTTGATAGAGCCCAGTACAAGCCCCAAACCCATTGTCTATCAAGGCTTTTCTTAGACTGCACAGAAAATTGGCACACAAAAAAACCTATGAAAATCAACGTCTTAAAATTCTTAGTACTTTAGATTATCACCCCGGAGGGGGAAAACACGTCAACCCTGGCCGAGCACCCAAAGTGTGCATAACTCGCAGCTGTCAAGCGTTTTTTGGGCCGATTTTTGTGCTATGCGCGCGGCACGCGCCAGCGCCGGCCCCTGGCACGCTCAGGCCTGGCGCAGCCGGCGCGAGTGCCGGTGCACCGCGTCCACCAGCGCCGACACATGTTCGGGCGGGGTGTACTGGCTGATGCCGTGGCCCAGGTTGAAGATGTGGGTGGGGCCGGTGCCCGGGCCTTGGTGCGGTGTGCCAAAGCTCTCGAGCACGGCGGCCACTTCGCGGTCGATCGCCTCGGGTGGCGCAAACAACACGTTGGGGTCGATGTTGCCCTGCAGCGCTTTCACATCGCCCACCGCCGCGCGCGCCGCGCCCAGGTTGACCGTCCAGTCCAGACCGAGCACCTCGCAGTCCAGGCCCTTCATGTCGGCCAGCCACAGGCCGCCGCCTTTGGTGAACACCAGGCGCGGAATCACCGCGCCGCTGGCGTCGGTGCGCTTCAACTGCGCCAGCACCCGCTTGGTGTAGGCTAGCGAAAACTCTTGGAACTTGCCGTCGGCCAGCACGCCGCCCCAGCTGTCGAACACCATCACCGCCTGAGCGCCGGCGTCGATTTGGGCGTTCAGGTAAGCGGCCACCGCGTCGGCGTTGATGGCCAAGATGCGGTGCATCAGGTCGGGGCGGCTGTACATCAGGCTCTTGACCGCGCGGTAGTCGTCGCTGCCGCCGCCTTCGACCATGTAGCAGGCCAGCGTCCATGGGCTGCCCGAAAAGCCAATCAGCGGCACCCGGCCGTTCAAGGCCTTGCGGATGCTGGTGACCGCGTCGAACACATAACGCAGTTTGTTCATGTCGGGCACAGCCAGGCTTGCCACATCGGCTTCGGTGCGCACGGTTTTGGCAAATTTGGGGCCTTCCCCCAATTGAAAGCTCAGGCCCAGGCCCATGGCGTCGGGCACGGTCAGGATGTCGGAAAACAAAATGGACGCGTCCAGCGCGTAGCGCTCCAGCGGCTGCAGCGTCACCTCGGTGGCGTAGTCCACATTGGTGGCCAGGCCCATGAACGAACCGGCCTTGGCGCGTGTGGCGCAGTATTCCGGCAGGTAACGACCGGCCTGGCGCATCAGCCACATGGGGGTGTGGTCGGTGGACTGGCGCAGGCAGGCGCGCAAAAAGGTGTCGTTCTGCAGGGGGGCGAAGGGCATGGCGGGTCCGGGTCTGTGCTGTTCAAAGAACCGGCATTATCCCGCCTAGGGCCGCTGGCGCGGTGCGGTCAGGCGGGCCATGGTCAGCCCATGGGCTTGAACACCGGCCAGCCGCGCCGCACCCAGCCGACCATGCCGCCGTCTACGTAGCGCACATGGGTCCAGCCCGCTTCGCGCAGGGCCCGCACCACAGTGCTCGACCGGCTTTGGGTGGCGCAGATGATGAGCACCGGCTGCGCGGGGTCTGTGGGGATTTCGGCCAAGCGTTTGTCCAGCTGCGACACGGGCAGCAGTCGCATGCCTTGCGCCACGCCGTCGGCGTGTTCGTCGGCTTCGCGGATGTCAAACACCACCGCGTCGCCACGCTCCAGCAGTTGGCGCGCCTCGTCAAGGCTCACCTGCCACTCGGGCGGTGCGGCGGGGCTGCAGGCGGCCAGAGCCAGGGCGGCCAAGGTGGTGAGCATCAGGTGGCGGCGGTGCATGGTCTGTGTCATGGGGTGGGCAATTGGGCCAGGGTGGCGCGCAGCTCGCCCACGCTGAGCACTTCGCTCAGCACTTGCGGCGGCCGGCCGGGGGCGATCAGGGTGTAGACCGGCACGCCGCTGCGGCCGAGCTTGGCGAGTTCGGCGGTGATGAGCGGGTCGCGTCGGGTCCAGTCGGCGCGCAGCAGGGCCACGTGTTTGCTGGCCATGTCGGCCAGCACGTCGGCGTCGGCCAGGGCGTTGTTTTTGTTGAACTGGCAGGTCACGCACCAGGCGGCGGTGTAGTCCACAAACACGGGGCGACCCTGGGCCAGCAGTGTCGCCTGGCGCTCGGGGCTCCAGGCTTGCCAGCTTTGGCCCGGCACACCGGTGGCCACGGGCTCGCCCGGTGCGCTGGCTTGCAAGCGGGTCACGTTGGGGCCTAGGCTCAGGCCCAGCCACAGCAAGGCGGCCGCCGCCAAGCCAGCCAGCACGGTGCGGCTGCGGCCGCGCAGGCCCAAGCCCCAGATCAGCCAAGCCAGCGCCACCAGCATCAGCAGCAGCGCGGCTGCGCCGGTGATGCCGCTTTGTTGGCCCAGCACCCACAGCAGCCACACCACGGTGGCGAACATGGGAAAGGCCATGAACTGGCGGAAGGTGACCATCCACGCGCCCGGGCGCGGCAGCGCGCGCGCCACCGCTGGCCACCAACTGGCCGCCAAGTAAGGCAGGGCCATGCCCACGCCCAACAGGGCAAACACCGCCAGCGCTTGGCCCGTGGGCAAGGCCATGGCCAAGCCCAGCGACGCGCCCATGAACGGCGCGGTGCAGGGCGAGGCAATCGCCACCGCCAGCACCCCGGTCAAAAACGCATCGCCGCTCGGGCTGCGCGCTTGCAGGGTGGCCAAGCGGCTGGGCAGCACGTTGCCAAACTCAAACAGCCCGGCCAGGTTCAGGCCAATCACGGTGAACAGCGTGGCCAGCGCGGCCACCACCAGCGGGCTTTGCAGCTGAAAACCCCAGCCAATCGCCTCGCCCGCCGAGCGCAGCCCCAGCAGCAGGCCGCCCAGCGCCACAAAACTCAGCACCACGCCAGCGGTGTAGGCCAGGCCGACGCGGCGGTGGCTGGCCTGTTGCTCGGCGTGCTGGGCAAAGGCCAGCACCTTGATCGCCAGCACCGGGAACACACAGGGCATGAGGTTGAGGATGAGGCCGCCGATCAGGGCGCCCAACAGCGCCGCCCACAGACCGATGCTTGGCCCCGATGCTTGCGCCGCCCTGGCGTCCAGCGCCTGCTGCAGCGCCTGTTGCAGTTCGGGAGAAACGGTGGCGGCGGGCAGCGCCACCACGGGAGGCCAGCTGCCCTGCACCGCCACCGTCTGGCGCACCCCCGCTTGTTCGCTGGCGCCATTGGCCTGCGCCACCACCAGCGGCAGTTCGGTTGGGCTTTGGCTGCGGTGGGGCGTGAGCGGAATGCGTGCGGTCCAGCGCTCGCCGTCCCAGGCCTGGGTCCAGGCCGCGCCGGGCTCAATCAGCGCCGGTGTTTCTGGAAAAAACTCCAGCGTCTGGCCGCGCCAGGCGGCGGGCAGATTGGCCAGTTGCACCGCCAAAAAACCGGCCTCGGGCACCACCGCGCCGTCGCCGGACGCCGCCGCCACCGGTCGGCGCGCCAAGGCCGCGTCAAACTCGGCGGCATGGCTGGCGGTGCTGCCTTGCACCGGCAGGTTCAGGGTGAATCGGCCCTCTTCGGGAATACATTCTTGCCGGCAGGCCAGCCAGGTGGCCTCCAGCGTGATGGGCAGCGTGGCGCCGCTGGGCGCCTGCGCAATGGTCAGCGGCACCGGCAGCAGCACCGTGCCCTCGTAACCGTAGTTGGCCAAGGTGCCGAGCGGGAATTTGCGCGGCGTGGGCCAGTCCACCGCGCCGGCGCTCACGCCGGCGGGCAGGGTCCAGCTCAGCTCGGTGGGCAGGCCCGAGTCGCCGGGGTTTTTCCAATAGGTGTGCCACTGGGGCGCGTGCTGCAGCCGCAGGCCCAGCCACACGGTGGCGCCCGGGGCCACGCCCTGGGGCGCGTGGGCCAGCAGCTCGGCGCGCACCTGACCGGTGTCCACCACCCCCGCCGGCGCCAGCAGCGCGGCGGTGTTGATCTGGGCCAGCGCCGGCAGGCCGCTCAGCAGGGCAGCGGCCAGCGCCCAGCGCGCCACCCTTGTCCACAAGGAAGTCATTGTCAGCACCACAACCGTTTCTTAAAGCTTGCCCAGTCCGAGCCTGCGGCGGTGCGGCAAGTTCCTCGGGGGCGGGTCTAAATATAAGCGTTTGCTGTTGTTGGCGGTGGCCAGCGCCCACCCACCCCCGTACACTGTGTGCCCCATGAGCACCTCCACACCCCTGCACGGCCCGCTGCGTTGGGCACACCTGAGCACCGCCGACTTTGCCGCGCTCGACCGCAGCCGCGCCATCGCGGTGTTGCCGGTGGCCGCCACCGAACAGCACGGCCCGCACCTGCCGCTCAGCGTCGACAGCGACTTGGCCGACGGCATCATCGCTGCCGCCTGGGAGCCTCTGCAGGCCACGCTCACCGACCGCGCAGCGCTGTTTTTGCCGACCCAGACCGTGGGCTTTTCGCCCGAACACAGCGCGTTCGCCGGCACCCTGACGCTCAAGGCCGAGACCTTGATGCGGGTGTGGACCGAACTCGCCGAATGTGTGGCGGTCAGTGGCGTTCGCACCCTGCTGATCTTCAACACCCACGGCGGCCAGCAAGGCGCGCTCGACCTGGTGGCACGCGACCTGCGCGCGCGCTTGGGGCTGACCGTGGTCAGCAGCAGCTGGTACCAGCTGCCCTTGCTCGATGCACACGGCCAGGACGTGATGGCCCGCTTCTCGGCCCACGAGCAGCGCTTTGGTGTGCACGCCGGCCAAGTGGAAACCGCCATGATGCGCGCGCTGCACCCCGAGCGCGTGCGCATGGACCGCGCCGAAGCCTTCGCGTCGGCCACCGAATGGCGCGCCCAGCACCTGCCACTGCTGGGCAACGGCAAAAGCGCCAAACTGGCCTGGGCCACCCAAGATCTGAACCCCAGCGGCGCGGTCGGCAACGCCGCCGCCGCCACGGCCGAAGACGGCCAGGCGCTGCTGCAGGCGGCCGGGCGGGCGCTGGCGCAGCTGGTGGTGGAAATGGGGCGGCTGGGCGAGGCGCCGGGCTGATCTGGCCCGCCGCTCAGGTGTAGGTCAGCAGCCCCTCATCCCCCGGCTCGCCCAAATGCGGCAAGGTGTTGAAGGTGATGAGACTGTGGCGCCGCGCGTTGAATTCGGTCTGGCTGACCGCGCTGTTGCGGATGCGCATGTTCAGGTTGATGGTGGTCTCTGGGCTGGTGCCCAGCACCTGGCCCACGGCGGTGGCGATGGGGCCGCCGCTGCTGACCACCAGCACCCGTTGGCCCAGGTGGTGTTCGCGCACATGGGCCAGCACCGTGGCCACGCCCTTGGCAAAGTCGTTGTAGCTGGGCATGCCCTCGGGGCTCACCGTGCCGGCCATCCACTGGGTCAGGCCGTCGCGCAGGCGGTGAAAGTGGGCGCGGTACAGCTCGGGTGTGTCGGGCGGGGGCAACGGCTCGCGGTAAATGGCGCGGATCACCGCCTCGCTGTCGTATTCGTTGAGGCAATCGCACTCCACCGCTGGCGTCGCGGGCGCGGTTTCGCCCAGCCCTTCGCGGATGGCAGCCCAGGTCTGGCGCTGGCGCTGCAAGGTGCCGGTGAGCACCGCGTCGGGCACAAAGCCGATGCGCGCCCAGTAGCGGCCCAGGCGCACGCCCTGCTCGTGCCCTAGCGGGCTGAGCTGGTCGTAGTTGTCGGCCCCAAACGAGGCCTGACCGTGCCGCACCAGATAAAGGGTTCCCATGAGTCCGTTCCTGTGTGGGGCGGATTCTGGGTCGCGCGCTGGCGCGGTTTTGTCCCGGGTGTGACCACCGGGCGCGCAGGCTGTCGCCTGGGTGTCCCGGCGGGGCTTGGCTTGGCGCTTGGCTTCAATCCACCGTGTCGTTGCCGACAGGGACCGTGTTCAAGAACCGTTCAAAGTCTTGGCGTTGACCTGGCGCCTCTTCTCGCCCGAGATGGTCGAGTGTGAGAACCGACGCCATTTTCTCGCTGGCGGCGCTGGCGATGAATTGGTTCACCGACACGCCATCGCGCGGCCAGCTCACGGACCTTGGCGTGAACCGAGTGAGGCAAACGAACGGTCAAGGCGGTCATGCGGCGCTCCTGAGCAACGCCAAAAAGTCTGAGGGTGGCACGGCGTACACGCCCAGCTGCCGTTTTTTTACATCGCGCAGACTGTGTGTGACCACATAGCGGGCACCCGCTGCCACAGCACATTCCACCACCATGTCGTCGTCTGGATCGCGCAGAAAAGGGCGCCACAAGAAGTGCACCTCTTGCGGGTGGGCGATCGAGGCCAAGTGGTGCAGGAAAGCCAGGGCGTCGTTTGCCGTCATGCCCTCATGTCGGCTTTCACTGCGAAGGGCTCACGCCGTGTGCTGAAATTACTACCCAAGTGATACATTTCCGATGAAGTGGTCAGATGCATGGGCGCGGTGTCTTTGCCCAACGCCTAAGCTCCTGCTCGACCGAACCCAGAACACCCGGTGTGGAGGCGGCATTGATGATGGTTTGTGCGATGTATCGATACACCCGATGGGCCATTGGCGCCTTGTCACTGAGCGCCTTGCTCGCCTGCGGTGGAGGTGGCGGTGGCGGTGGCGGCGGCGGAGGTGCTGACACCACTGCGGGTAGTGGCGTTGACGTCATGTCTGCCGAGGACCCGCCCCTGACGGTGGGCGATGGGTGGGTTTATAAGCAAGTGGGCACCCAGCGGGAGTTTGTGCTGAGGGTCAAAGACAAGACCACTTTGCGAAACTCTGAAGTGATGAGGGTTGAGTCGATCGATTTCTTGTCGAGCCCTTATGCAGAGGTGTCTTTTTATGCCATCGATGGGGGCGGTCTTCGTGAGTTTTTTGATGACGAAGACCAAGTATTATCGGCAATAGGCAGTGTCTATTTGCTGAAATTTGGGGCATCGAATCTTGCGCCAATTGACACAGTGGTTCCGCTGCCTGATATCGATGGGGATGGTGTGCCGGAAAGCCTTGAATTGAAGTCAACTGTCGTTGTGATCGGGCGCGAAGTGGTCACCATCGCACTGGGTGAATTCAAGGATGCATTAAGGGTAAAAACCACAGCGGATGCGTCTATTATCTATTCAAGAAATGCCCGAAAAGAGGCTGTATTGAATGAAGTGGAGGAGGCTTGGTATGCCAAAGGTATTGGCCGAATCAAATATTCGGACAGCGACGGCGCTTATGAGTTGCTGGCTTACAAGGTAGGTGATCGGTCCTCGGCCAATGGTGTTTTGTCGGTTCAGACCCCACCTGTGGCAAAGATAGGGCCTGGCGGGGTGCTTAGCGTGGTGTTCAATCGGCTGTTGGACCCAGCCACAGTGCGCGCCCAATCGATGACGGTGACAAACGCCGCTGGGCAGGCGGTGCCGGGAGTCACCACGGTGGCCGGCCGGCAATTGGTGTTTACGCCGCAAGTGGGCGCCATGGTGGCCGACGGGGCGTACAGTGTTCGGCTGAACACTGGGGTTCAAAACTGGTTGGGTATGGGTGTGCCAGCTCCGCTTTCCTGGTCGATCGAGTTGGATGCCAGCGCTCCAACGTTGTTGAGCGCGTCCCCGAGCCGAGGTGCGGTCGATGTGTCACCTAATACGTCTGTGGTGTTGACTTTCTCAGAGCCCGTTTTTTCAACGGCTTCGATGAATCGATCTGACTTGTCGCAGTCTGTAGCGCTTTACAGTTACGACACATTGTCAACTTGGGCGAATGATGTAAAGATTAGTGTGTCTGGGGCCACTGTGACGATAACCCCCAATGCTCCGCTGGATCGGCGACGGTTGTACGAATTGGTGCTGACCAGTCTGGTTGATGAGGCAGGTAACCGTATGAATTCCGAGCGTGTGAGCTTCAAAACATCGCAGGGCATGTTTGGCAGCCCGCGAATTTTTGACGGCGGTGTGGTGCAGGACGGGAGGATTGCTGTTGCGCACGCTGATATTGATGGTGATGGTGTTGCTGATTTGATTTCTTTTGAGGGGCCAGATGAGTTTGGTGTTTATGTTCGACGCGGGCGAGCAGGCAATCCACCGAACTTAAGCCGCGCGCTTGTATGACTGCGAAGGATGAGGTTTGGTGTGGGCGGGGTTTCTGGGCCTGGAGCGACCCGGGACGTGCCGAGTCCAGCAGCGCGAGAGCGTGAGCACCCAGTCATGAACACCCCGAGCGA